>OMZT01000010.1 GCA_900315615.1 uncultured Veillonellaceae bacterium
ACTCAAAGAGGTCCGCAGTGAAACGCGTGCGGGAAAGACGACGATATATGCGGAGCTGGATGACTACGTGGCAAAGGAGGACATACGCCAGACCTGGCGAGACCTCAGGAATTCATGCAATGAGCTGAAGGAAGAGGGAAAGCTGCCATCAGGCGTTTATGGACCTTTCTATAATGATCGCTTTGATGATGTGTACGGTACCGTGTATGCGGTGACCGGCGACGGGTATTCGTATGAAGACATGCGTGCATGTGCGGAGAAGATACGCCGCCTGCTCCTAGGGATACCATCCGTCCAGAAGGTGGAGCTGCTCGGCGTCCAGGAGGAAAAAGTCTATGTCGAGGTAAAGAATGAAAAGCTCGCACAGCTCGGCATACCTCCGACCGTCATCACGGACGCGCTCTCCAAGACGAACGCAATGACAACAGCGGGCAAGGTAGAGACGGCCTCTGACAATGTATACCTCAGAGTGACGGGACAGTTCGACGATGTGGAGGCGATACACGACCTGCCGATAAACGCAAATGGCAGGCTGTTCAGGCTGGGTGATATCGCGAAGGTCGAGCGTACGTATGTGGATCCGAAGTCTCCGGAGATGTATTACAATGGAGAGCCGGCGATAGGGATTGCGGTCTCGATGAAGGATGGCGGCAATATCCTCGAGCTTGGCAACAGGCTCAAGGGCGAGATGGATAAGATATCGGATGAGCTTCCGGCGGGACTTGAGGTTCACCAGGTGGCAAATCAGTCATCTGTCGTCAAGTCCTCAATACATGATTTCACGAAGACACTGTTTGAGGCCATTATCATAGTCCTCGCGGTGAGCTTCCTCTCTTTGGGGCTTCGGACGGGATTCGTCGTGGCATGCTGCATTCCACTCGTGCTGTGCGGAACATTCATTGGCATGTACCTTCTCGGAATAGACCTTCACAAAGTGTCACTCGGCGCACTCATCATATCGCTGGGATTGCTCGTCGATGATGCAATCATTGCGGTTGAGATGATGAGCGTTCAGCTGGAAAAAGGGCTAGGCCGTTTTGAGGCGGCATGCTATGCGTTCCGCGCTACGGCAAGACCTATGCTGACAGGCACGCTGATCACCTGCTCGGGATTCATACCGGTGGCTTTCGCGAAGGGCATGGCACCGGAGTTCTGCAAGGCGCTTTTCCCGGTTGTCGGTCTGGCGCTCGTTTTGAGCTGGATCGTGTCTGTCATGGTTGCACCGCTCTTTGGTTATCACCTGATAAAGGCGGAGGTGAAGCGCGATGCCGATGGTAAAGTGGATCCGTATCAGAACCGCTTCTATCAATGGTTCCGTAGTGTGCTTGGGTGGTTCCTCGGACACAGGAAGCTTGTACTCTGTACTACGGCAGCGGTGTTTGCTGTGTCGGCTTTTATGCTGCAGTTCGTGAAGCAGGAGTTCTTCCCAGGGTCATTGCGGCCTGAGCTTTTGGTTGAAGTGCAGCTGCCGGAGGGATCCTCAATCGAGGCGACGCGGAGCGAGATGCAGAGGCTGGCGGGCTTTCTCGATGATCATGCAGACGAGATAGACAGCTATTCATATTACGTCGGGCAATATGCACCGCGCTTTGTGCTGACCGTATCGCCTAAGGCGGACGCGGATAATGCTGGCCAGTTCGTCATCGCGGCTAAGGATACGAAGACGCGTGAAAAGCTTACGCGAGAGCTAAACGACGAGCTTGCAGATGAGTTCCCGATGGTACAGGCGAACATACAAACGATACAGACCGGGCCACCTGCCGACTATCCCATCATGCTGAAAGTGACAGGCAGGAATGTCGATGAAGCAAAGGAGCTTGCAAGTGCAGTCGCCGACAGGGTGTCCGCTGACCCGAACGTGTATGGCGTGAATATGGATTGGGGCACTAAGACGAAGGTCATGCACTTGGAACTTGATCAGGATAAGCTTCATGCGATGGGGCTTACGAGTGAAGCCGTGTCACAGATGCTCTATACGGAGATCACCGGTGCCACGGCGGCACAGTTCTATACAGGTGATCGCACAGTCGATATAGATTTGAGGCTGGCGCCAGAGGATAGGAAAGACCTCGGAAAGCTGCGCGACCTGCCCGTCTATCTCGGCAGTGCCGGATACGTGCCTCTCGCGGAGATTGCGAAGATATCCTACAGTGCAGAAGAAGGATTGATAAAGCGCATAGATACGCGTCCTACCATCACGGTGCAGGCAAATGTACGCAGTGGGACGGCAAATGACGCGACGACCAAGGCGTATAAAGCGACGGAAGACCTTAGAAAAGACCTGCCACTTGGTGCGAGCATAGAGCCGGGCGGCACCCTAGAGGACAGCAACGATTCTCTGTCATATCTCATAGTACCAGTGCCGGCAATGGTATTCATCATCATGACGCTCCTGATGTTCCAGCTCCGAAGCGCTGGACAGATGGTACTGACGCTACTTACGGCTCCTCTCGGTCTGATCGGCGTGAGCTGGGGTATGCTGCTTACGGGCTCAGCACTTGGATTTGTGGCGTACTTAGGCGTATTGGCGCTCTTTGGTATGATCATCAGGAATTCGGTCATACTGATAGATCAGATACAGAAGCATATGGAAGCCGGTGAAGTGCCATATGATGCGGTCGTAGACAGTGCAGTGCTGAGGTTCCGCCCAATCATGCTTACTGCGGCTGCGGCAATACTCGGCATGATTCCACTGATGGCAAGCTCGTTCTGGGGACCGATGGCTGTGGCTATTGCGAGCGGACTCCTTGTGGCGACGGTACTGACACTTCTTGTGCTGCCGACCATGTACGCTGCCGCATATAAAGTGCATAGATGATAAAGCTAAGGACGCGATGAATTGTTCATTTTTGATGAGGGTTCTTGGGTGATAGTATGTTTTCGATGAATCGGCTTTTACCATTCGTGGGCTGTGCCGTGCTCTTTGCGGCTTACCAGCCAAGTGCCGGCGTGGCAGCTCCTGCTGCGGATGATGGCAGATTAGAGGTTCAAGTTGAGTACCTTGATGGCAGATTCTTCAAGGATCGCAATATAAATCTCAGCAATGTGCACGTATACAGGGAGTATCGTAAGGTGAAGGCGGTATCGCTGCATTATGGCATGACCGTATCTCATGCGACCGGTACATGCCAGGACGTCACTGATGGCGAGTCGCGTGCATGGGGCGCGGGACCGTCATATATGATACGATGGGAGAGGGAGCTTTCACATGGCTGGTCGGCTTCGCTTGACGCTACGGGGAGCATGCTTCTCTATAGCAGGACTCATCCGGCAGATGGTAGGAGATATGGTTTCCTGTGGCGTATTGGCCCGAGGCTTTCATATCACTTCAATGCTTCTGACGCGCTTGGCGTGTCATATATCTTTCATCATGCCTCAAATGGTCATAGGACACATAATCCAGGGTATAACGGTATAGGCTTTGCACTGGGATGGCAGCATAGGATGTGATCTTACTGGACGTGGATGGAGGTGATTTTCGTGATGGAGTTCATGAGGCGTCATAAAAGAATCAGCTGTGCTCTGATAGCTGTATTCGTCCTGTGCGCTGTCTCTGTTGCCGTGCTGGAGGTGTTCAGCCGCGGTGCCGCGGAGATATTCAACCGTGAGATGTCAAAGCAGGACATGCTGCGCGGTACCATCACGGTCGAGAAGCTTATCGCGCATACTTCCGGACGCGTTCGGTTCGAGAATCTGGAGTGGAAAGACCCGAAGGGGAATACGATCCTTTTCGCGCCAGAGGGCGGCTTCAAGGTTAAGATATGGGATGTGCTGAGAGGACATTTCGATGCAGAGACGATAGAGGAGCTGACCTTGAAGGAAGCCGTGTTTTCCGTGCATTTCTCCAAGGATATGAAGGTGGACTTCGTGCGCCCATCAAAGGATTTCGAGAAGATGGGAGACCTGATGCGCGATAGCGATGATGACTGGATGAACAAGATATCTCTCGTGGGAAAGAGCGAAGAGGAACTTCGTAAGATCGGTGAGTGGAAGCGCTGGCGCAAGGGGAAGAAGATAACGAAGAACTGGCAGAACTTCGACAGTAAAGGGAAGCGCATCCGCATGAAGCTGACACTTGAGAACTGCCGCATGGAGGTCTTTTACGGAGACCGTCATTATATGATGAACCATGTGATATTCAGGACCGATATAGATACCGCAAAAAAGATGACCATCCACGCGACGGCTGGCGGATTCGGCGGTACGATGATAGGAAAGAGTATCAGCCTCAACGGGACGGTAGACTTTACATCTGAGCCCGTTCCAAACTGCTCTCTGTCATTCCTTTTTCAGGATATAGATCCTTCATCTATGGGCTTTGGTATGAAGCTTCATGATAAGATGACACTTTATGCCAATATTGGCGGATATATCACAGATATGGAGGGAACCGGCTATGTGAAGCTCGATAAGCTGCACCTTCCGGGGCTGGATTTCAGCAACGTATATGGTGATGTGCGCTATAGCGGGTCAAAGATGGACTTCTCGAATGTGACGGCAGAGGTTTACGGCGGGAAACTATGGGCAACGGGAGACTATGATCTCGATACCAGGTACTATCATATCTACGGTCATGCTGAGGGATTGAAGACGAGCAGGGCTCTGCGCGGCGCTCATCTGGATACGGAGGTGACGCTCGATATAGCACTGAGCTCGAAGGGACACTCGAGGGATACCGATGTGAGCGGCAAGTTCAAGTCCGGAGAAGGTACATACTACGTGATCCTGCCATTTACGCGCATCAGTGGCAGGTTTCATAATAAGTATCACGACCTGAGGTTCTATGATGTCGTGATAGACCTGGGGGACTTCAAGGCGGAGACGGACGCAATCCATATCAGCAAGGACAAGCTGGAGATAGATGCTCTGAAGTTCTACGATGCGGAAGATAGTCTTGTGGCGAAGTTCAATCCGCAGTCGCGCAGTCGATGAGCATTTGCAATAAATGCAGATTCGGAGTATAATGCTCTAGGATAGAGTTTTGTCCTGACGATAAGAAGGAAGGGTGCTTCTTGAAACTGGATTTGGTAAAAGCTATGCTTGCTCTCGTTTCAGTGCTGGTTCTGGGACTGCACTGATCGATTGTCCCGAGACTACGGGGTTTGAGATAACGATTGTATGGGAGGTATTTGTCTTGAAGGATAAGAATTGCGGATATTGCATGAAGAACGAGCTCTTGGATGGATTTGGTATCTATGTACAGGATCTGCCGGCGAGTGTGCTGGTACTCTTCAAGGAGCAGAGCCATCCGGGACGCTGCATCGTCGCGTCCAAGGAGCATGTCAGTGAGATCAGCGACATGACAGAGGAAGAGGCTGCTGCATTCATAAAGGATGTTCGTCATGTTGCCAAGGCCGTGCATAAGGCTTTCAATCCGGACAAGGTCAACTATGGCGCGTACGGCGATACGGCAGGTCATTGCCATGTGCATATCGTGCCGAAGTACAAGGATGGATTCGAGTGGGGCGGTATCTTCCAGATGAATCCTGAGAAGAAGTTCTTGACGGATGATGAGTACAAGGAAGTCATTGCGAAGCTGAAGGCTGCGCTCTGATAACAGCGTATGAGGATGCCGGGCGATAAGCCCGGTATTTTTTA
>OMZT01000065.1 GCA_900315615.1 uncultured Veillonellaceae bacterium
AAAGCCGACACGAGCGTATGCGGCAGCTTCTGGATGAATCCTACCGTATCGGTCAATAATGCCTCGCGACCATTAGGAAGCTCCAGCTTTCGCGTTGTCGGATCAAGGGTTGCAAACAGCTTGTCTTCTGCGAATACATCTGCACCGGTCAGCCTGTTCAGGAGCGTCGACTTGCCGGCATTCGTATATCCGACGAGCGCAATGGACGGATAGTGCGCAGCCCTGCGCCCCTCGCGATGAAGACGACGCTGGCTCCCGAGCTTTTGGAGCTGCTGCTCAAGCTCATGGATACGCCTGTAGATATGCCGCCTGTCCGTTTCGAGCTTCGTCTCGCCCGGTCCTCTCGTGCCTATGCCACCACCCTGACGCGATAGTATCAGCCCCTGCCCACCAAGGCGTGGCAGACGGTATCTCAGCTGTGCCAGCTCTACCTGCAGCTTTCCGGCGGCCGAGCGTGCTCTCTGCGCAAAGATATCGAGTATCAGCGCCGTGCGGTCTATCACCTTCACGCCCAGCATGAGCGCGAGATTCGTCTCCTGTGACGGTGTGAGCTCATCATCGATGATGAGCAGCTCTGCATCCGTCTCCTGGAGTGCCATGGAAATCTCATTCACCTTGCCACGGCCGAGGAAAAGGGCTCCATCCGGCTTTTCACGCTTCTGAAGGATAGACGCTGCCACCTCTGCCCCAGCGGTCTCCGTAAGCCTTTCCAGCTCCTTCATAGACTCCTCGGCAACTTCCTGCGTACTCTTTCCCGTAATCCCTGCTAGTATGGCGCGCTCCTTTTGATCTGTCGTGTCCTTGAGCGTATTTTTTTGGAGCAGCTTATCTATCGAGCGGCATAGGCTCAACAGATTTATCCGCCCGAGCATCTTCATGTCGATCTCGCCGAATCCTTGCAGGACAGGTTCTCCCGTCTCCATGATTTCACCAGTGAAAAAAGCGATGCTGCAGACGATATCGTCATCCTTTAGACCGATAGCAGCCATCAGGTCGAATCTCATACGCCTCAGCGACGAAAGATCTGGCATGCTCAGCTTCGTATCACCAGATGGATGCGTATGTATGCACCGGATGCCCGACAGCATATGTGTGCGCCTTGACCCATGCTCCGGCAGTGAAACAGTACTCGAATCACCGACAGCGACGGCCAGCACATGCCCGCTTCGCGTCAGGTATACGGCGACCTCGCGTCCTATCTCATGCGTTATGGCGAGCATCCTTTCGGCGAGCTCTCTCGTAAGTATCTGCCCCGTTGGCACGGTCACAAGATATAGCTCCTCCAGCTCTTTGATGATACGGCTTTTCAGCCCCTGCAAGTTTCCCTGAACGTCCATCCGTTTTCCTCCCATGCACCTCTTTCTAAAGATTATATGAGGAAATCACATGTAGCGCAACAAAAAAAAGGCGGGATGCCCCGCCTTTGGTATACGTTTCAGCCTTCTATCATCACTGCAGGAGGCTGAGGACCGAGCTCGAATTCTGATTTGCCTGTGCGAGCATGGACTGTGCCGCCTGCATGAGCACGTTGTTCTTCGTGTAGGCAGTCATTTCCTTTGCCATGTCGGAGTCGCGTATCGTGCTCTCTGCGCCTTGCACGTTCTCTGATGATACCGTCAGGTTAGCAGCTGTGTACTCGAGACGGCTCTCGAGCGATCCTATCGTCGTCTGTACATCGAGCGCGCGCTGTACCGCCTGGTCTATACGGGTTATCGCTCGCGACGCTTTCTCACGCGTCGTGACCTGCAGCACGGTCTTGTCGTTCTTCCTCAGACCGATGCCCTCACTTGTCAGGTTGAATCCCTGCACCATGATATTCTGGTTTGCCTTCGTGCCCGTCTGCAGGTACATGTGACCGAGCGGCGTCATATGCTACTTCGGCCAATGTACCGTCAGGCCGTTGATGATGGTCGTATCGCTATACGGTGATATCCAGTACCGTGTGGAGCCGCCCTCTGGCACGATCTCATCATCATCGAGCTCCATGTTCGTCGTGCCCGCATCATGTCCCGATGCAGCGCCGGTGTCCTTGTTTGGCAGCACGATATCACAATATTTCTCGAGGAAATCTTCCGTGACCGCGCCGCCGGCTTTTGTGAGGTCATTCACGAGCGACTCACTCATGCTGTTCCAACTCTTGAACCTGCCATTCGTCGCGAATGATACTGCCCCGTCCAGTCCTGACGCACCTTGGCGATCGAGTATCTTCATGAAGCGCTTCATGACGTCCGTGCCCGTACCCGTGCCATTCTTTATCATATAGCGCAAAGCCATGTAGCCTGCAGCATACGTCTTCTGCGTGCCCGATGCCGTCCCCGTAAGCTCTGACTCCAGTGTACCCGGTGTCAGACCTTTCATCGTCCCTGCGCGCTGGTCATCGATACCGTGCGTAATCTCTGCGCTGCCCTCTATGACAGCCTGCGGCAGGCTGCCGAACTTCGTGATGTTCGCACTCATCAGCGCATGTGTCATCTCATGAGCTATGACGCGGTCGAGATTCGTCTGGCGCTGTACCGAGTCATAGCCATTCACGTTTTCCTCGTCGAGATTCTGATAATAATCCATATTCACATGGAGCTCAAGCTTATACGTCTTTCCCGTCGAGTTCTTCCATGTGCTCGTAACCCACGCGAGCGCATTCATCGGCTTACCATCTTTATCCTTCGGATCATGGTCGAAAAATACCGTGATATCCTTGACCGATGTGCCATCTTCGTTGAACGACAGCCCATCCGTATCGTAAATAAGGTTCATCGAATTCTCGAGCCACTCGGAGTTTAGCGCATTGACGATCATAGCCTCCGTAGTCGCCGGCTTCGGCTGCTCACGTCCATCAAGCAGGTATTTGCCATTGAATGTCACGAGCGCATTGTCATCTACCTGGTCTATCTGCTCGTCGATTTCCTTTTGGATGGTCGCGCGGTCTACCTCTGTATTCGTATCGTTTGCGGCATTCAGCGCCTTTTCCTTCAGCGTCTTCAGTATCTCGACGGTCGATGCCGCAGCGCCCTCTGCCACCTTCAGCATACTAGAGCCGTTCTGCGTGTTCTGTATATCCTGATCGAGGCTCCTTATCTGGACCCGCATACGCTCCGATATGGCATAGCCTGAAGCATCATCCATAGCACTATTTATCTTCATGCCGGAAGCAACCTTCTTCAAGGATTTGGATAAAGCTTTATTATTCTTGTTCAGTTCACCTAGTGCCATCATGGCGGAGCTGTTGTTCATCACTGTCATCGGCATATCAAGTCACTCTCCCAGCGAATAAAGGACATCATCGGTTTACTGCAGCAAGCTCAGTACGGAGCTCGAGTTCTGATTAGCCTGCGCAAGCATGGCCTGTGCAGTCTGTGATATGATATTATCTTTCGCATAGTTCGTCATTTCTTTAGCCATGTCTGCATCGCGTATCGTGCTTTCGGCGTTTGTCTCATTCTCATTTGCCGTAATGATATTGCTGTCTGCCTTCTCCAATCGGCTTATCTGCGCACCTACAAGCGTATTCGCATCTGTCAGGTACTTCATACCGCGGTCAAGGATACCTTCCTGTGCAGGCTTCGGCTCATCCCATCCCAGTAGTTCCTGACGCATCTTCGCGTCTGTCACAGTATATTTCCTCAGAGAATTCGGGTCTGGCACGAACTGGAATATATGATCCATCGTCGTCTGCGGTATATCGATCTTGATGTTCATGCTCGCCTTATCGGTATGATGTATGATAAGACGATTCACCATCACCTTGCGCTGGACCAGCACGACATTATCAAGGATACCATCTGAGATCTTTGGGCCCGGTGCCTGAAAATATGATCCATAGTCACGCTGCAAGTCCCTGTTCCTGTTATCATAGATGATGATCTCTCCAGGATTAGCGTCATTCTTTGCAAGATACAGGTTGTGATCGAGGTTTTTAAGCTGCGGCATGCCCTGCTCATACATCGCATCAACGAGCTTTTCAGGACTGTCAACACCTGATATGTCTATGATAATCGACTTGATATCATTATCGCCGACACCGCTCTTCGGCTTATCGTCCATGCTGTCCGTACCATTCACGAACTCGAAGGTCAACTACCCACCGCCTACGCCCTTCGGGCGTTGAGGCGGGGGCTTGCAGTTCGGTCTTGCAGAGGTGATAACGAATCATAAGATT
>OMZT01000180.1 GCA_900315615.1 uncultured Veillonellaceae bacterium
CCCCAATCCTCAGGGACAGCGCGTATGATCGCACGCTTCAGCTCATCTACGCCCTCACCCGTCCTGGCACTCATCACTATCGCTTCGACACCTATATGCTCCGATATGCGCGCCGCTGCTTTTTCTGCGTCCTGAGCCGTGTCCGCCTTATTCATGACGAGCACTACAGGTATCCTATGCTTCTTGAACCATGCCGCCCATTTTTCAGCCATATCATCGCTGATGTCATCCGGTCCAAGCACGAGCACTGCCACATCCGTCTTCTTCGCCGCGTCACTCGTGCGCTCGACTCTCAGACTGCCAAGGTCGCCTTCATCATCGTAACCTGCCGTATCTATAATGGAGCATGGACCGATGCCATGTATCTCCATTGATTTGTAAACGGGATCCGTGGTCGTCCCCGCCACATCAGATACCAATGCCGTCGAATGACCTGTCAGAGCATTCACCAGCGAGGATTTTCCGCTGTTCCTACGCCCGAAGAAGCCTATATGAAGCCTCTCTCCACCTGGAGTCTCATTCAGTCCTGCCATATCATTACCCCCTAATAAAGCAAAGACCGCACCGTAAAAGGTGCGGCCTATATATCTTAATTACGCAACAGTCTCTTCGCGCTTCATAAGCTTACTATGGTTATGCTGCTCCACCCACTGTATAGCAGCCTGACGATCTGTGCACATATCTTTGTCAATGCCTGCATACTCTGCGAAGCCACCATAGCCCAAGAGCCTTGCTGCCTCGCTAAGCTGTCTCGATCTCATATGAACATGCACGTCATTCAACCACTTCGAATCGATACGAACCTTCATTATAAATTCCCCCAATTAATTTCCCCATCATAGTGCCAAAGTCCTTTCGCCTTGGTTACACAGATATCGGAAACACTGGAGAAAAGCTTAAATATTATTTTCATAAAGATTATATATTAGCTACAAAGCGCATATGACCGCACTATATTTAAATATAACTATTAAATAGCCTTATTATCCAAGTGGAACCATTTCCCATTTCCGAGAACCAGTGAAGTGCACGCATTCCTTATATCCATACATGCGGGCATACGCTATCGCCTGCTCGTTTTCGCGTCCGCAGTCCTCAGGACGATGTGCATCCGATGATGTCATGATTGGGAGATGTGCTTCAGCTGCCAACCTCATGAACTTATAGTATGGCGATATCTCCTTTATCGGGTATCGGTATAACGTTCCGGTATTGACATCTACGATGGTACCGCAACGCTTCATCGCGGCAATAACCTTCTTGATATACGGTGTCGCATCAAATTCCGGGATATGGACATATACACGGATATTGAACGGGTGGCCAAGTACGTCATAGTTACCTGACTCAATGAGGCGTATAGCTTCATCGGCATACCATGAATACACATCATCGAGGTCTACCGTGTGCCATACCGACTCGATCTCCTCAGAGTCATACGCCCATCCCTTGATGAAATGTATAGATCCTATGCGATAGTCGAACGGATACTTATCGAGTATCTTTCCGACTGCTTCCTGATCGCTAAAGTTGCATACCTCGATACCTGTCTTCGTGCCTGGGTGACGCGCACGCAGCTTATCCATGAACGCGAAATATTCATCGAGCGTGTATTTGAACTTGTTCTTTTTCAGCCATTTCTTCTGGAACTGCCCGATAAACGAGTCATCAAGTATCAGATCCTTATAGTAAAGATCCTTGAACTCAGGAAATGTATGCGAGTGATCGGAAAAGCCGACCTCATCCAGATGACGCTCCTCGGCTGCGCGGAAGAATCCTTCCGCCCACTCCGTATCGTAGGAGCCTTTCTCAAAGTGCATATGATAATCAAATCTCATAGCCATTACCTCCCAGCAATCAAATCAGCTGCTTATCCAAAAGCTCCTGAAGCTTCTCTATGACCCCGTTATCGGCATTGGATCGTGCAGTGAACCTCGCTGCACGCTTCACATCGGGTAGTGCGTTCTGCATGGCAAAGCTGTACCCGACCGCTCCCATCATTTCGAGATCGTTAAGATAATCGCCAAACGCAGCACACTCTTCTGGTGAGACATGAAGCCTCTCCTGCACGAGCTTCACCGCAGTCCCTTTATTTGACTTGGCGTCCATGACGTCGATCCAATAGTTGCTGCTGAGCACTACCCGCAATGTCCCTGGATCCTGATATTTCAAGAACTTGGGGTACAATGTATGCTCGGCGTCTGCATAGCGCACATCACAGACAGCTACCTTGATAATACCCTCATCAATCTCATCAAACGAGTCAACAAGCTTATATCTTGTATAGTAGCGTTCCATCTCGGAGAAGAAAGCGTCATTCCTCTCCGTCACATATGCGTAGTTCTTGCCGCACACGACAGGATAGGCGCCATCGACATGCCTTGACTCTGCGACGAGCTTCATCGCGTCGGACTTTGGTATCGTGGCCGAAAAGATTTCTTTGCCGCGGTCTATGATGTACGTGCCATTTTCCGCAACGAAAACGAAATCCTTCTCGTACTTCCCAAAATGTCTCAGCAACGCATGATACTGCCTTCCACTCGCTGGAGCGAACATGGCACCGCGCTCATGAAGCTGCCGTATGATATCATCAAACCCATCGGGGAGATTGCCA
>OMZT01000083.1 GCA_900315615.1 uncultured Veillonellaceae bacterium
ACGCTGTAGGTGCAAGGTGTCTATGTAATAGTACCTGACATTGTTCCGCTAATCTGTATAATATTATTACGCAAAATCCCACATTATACCGCTAACGTGATATAATGGGGAAATTGGAAGTGTGGCAACATGTATATGACAGCGAAGCAGGCGGCGGAAAAATGGGGTATCTCAGACAGAAGGATTCGTGCTCTCTGCTCCGCCGGTAAAATCCCGGGAGCCTATCGGGAGGGGCGAAGCTGGAAGATACCTACGGACGCGCCAAAGCCACCAGCGTACTGAACCACTTGATTGACAAGGGGCTGGTCGTTCGCGTTGACAATGGGCGGGGACCCAAATATAAAAAGGCTTAGCCATACGATGGATTTTGTGCCAGATTCGACAGTTAAGGGGGGGCAGTCAATATGGCAATGCTCCAAAAAATCAAATTTTCCATTGGCGGATTTTTTTCGACGACAACAACGGTTCATGTCAGAAATAAAGGTGGCAAGCTAAGGGGCAAGAGTAATCAAATGCCGCCGTCAGGCCAGGATTTGCACTGCGTCCTGGAATTGAGTGGCGAGGCATGCCAGGCGTGGCTGCTTGAGTTTGAAGCTCTTGACATAGAAAATTGGGAGGACGAATATGTAGATCCTCACGTACTTGATGGGACGCAGTGGTCGCTAAAGTGTAAATGGAAGGATGGCAAACAAAAGCGCATAGGTGGGAGCAATGCTTATCCTGAACAATGGCGAAGCCTTTTACACCTTTTGGGGCAATTCGAACCGTCTCTTTTGACGGAAATGGAAACAGACGATGATGAAACGGATAAAACACCGACAAATAAAATCATGTACGCCAGCGTGGTTTTTGGCAGCGGTGGCAAAGCGTATCATTATATCTCCGATGATCCTAGCCTAAAGATTGGTGATCGGTGCATCGTGCCCACAGGACCCGGCAATGATGAGACTATCGCCGAGGTAGTCGCTATAGAGTACTGCACGGAGACGGACGCGCCTTATCCGCCAGGTCGCACAAAGCATATTTTGAGGAAATACATTGCTGTGCACGAAGAAGGGGCGGAAGAGAGCGAGGACATGCAAGAAGACCTGGACGAGATGCAGGCTTTGATAGATAGGGAAGAGTGGAGTGACCTGCTTGACTGGGCGCGGGAGCACCATGATGACCAGCGTCCAGGTATGGGGCTCAAAGTCTTGGATGCTTACGAACTATGTAGCAAAGCGGGCTTGGATGACTATGGCGACATTGCACTGGATATCGGTGCGCTCTACTACAGTGGTCTGTCTGTACCGCAGGATTACGCGAAAGCGATGGAGTACTATGAGCAGTCAGCCAGAATAGGCAATCTGCGTGCTTTGGGGAACCTGGGTTATTGTTATTACTATGGCCGCTCCGTACCACAGGATTATGCTAAGGCCTATCATTACTTTATTCTGGGAGTTCTCCTGGGGAATGATCCCAACTGCCTGTATAAGCTTGGAGATATGTATCTGAATGGCTATCATGTGGCAGCAAATGAGGATTATGCATTCCAGCTTTATCAGCTCGCTTGGGATGCCAATAAAGAATATGGGGATTTCTTCACGCCGGATATTTACTTTCGTCTTGGGAAATGCTATTTGCAGGGAATTGGCACCAGATGTGACAAGGAAGAGGCGCATGGGTATCTGAGCCGGGCTCTGGATGGTTTCTATCGCAGACGCAAGGATGACCCGTTCGTAGGCAAATTAATATCTTCCTGTGAAAAAATACTACGCGATCTGGAGCAAGATATGCAGCATGAAATAGTGGGATATAGGCACTGAAGTGGAAAGGATGGTTTCATGCCACAGGTGTGCTTGGTGTTTTTAGGCGGTGGGCTGGGGGCAGTTTGCCGTTATCTCGTCACGACGCAGGTCGGTGCGCGCTTCGGTACGGTTTTCCCTTTCGGCACGCTGACGGTCAATACGGTGGGCAGCTTTCTCATGGGCTTGATTATGGGCGTGCTGCTATTGCTTGCTGAGCAAGCACACTTCGTGGCGGGGCCGTGGAAACTGTTGTTGACGGTCGGCTTCCTCGGAGGGTTTACCACGTTCTCATCGTTTTCCATGGAGACGCTGACGCTTCTGCGCGGTGGCAGCTACCTTTATGCAGCGTTTAATGTGCTCGCTAATCTTGCCTGCGGTTTTGTTGCCGTCGTGGGCGGTTTTGCGCTTGGGCGCATACTTTTGCGCGTGTGAAGCTGGAGGCGATACTATGAGCATCGAAACAGAGATTTTTCGGCGCTACCGGTTGGATGAGGCGCGGTGCTTCGCGTATGGTTTTCAGCGTGTGGATGGGGGCTGGCGTTATGAACGGACGTTCCTAGATGGCGCGTTCCGGGCTGCCTTGACGATCGATGCGACAGGGCAGGTGACGGGGAGCGTCATCGACACGATGACGGACGAGGAGTATCTGCCGCTTAGGCAGACGAATCCTGCGGGCAACTATGTTTACGGCGTGCGCTATGCGTATGAGGAGCTTTTGCGCAGCATCGCGGAGGATTGCTTCGTTCGTGTGCCGTTCGCGTCGGCGCAGGCAAACCGCATTTCTAAGCGAGTGCGTGAAACGTGGGGTGATACACCGGAGTTTCCGTGGAAGGAAAAAGCGTATGCGGCAAGCGGCGTGTTTCGTCATCCTGCGACGCAGAAGTGGTATGGTCTTATCATGCCGGTCGCGTGGACAAAGCTCGTGCCGGGGCGGGACGGGCGCGTGGAAATCCTCAATGTCAAGGTCACTGATGCCGCCCGTGCGATCGAGCAAGACGGCTGCTACCCCGCCTATCATATGAATAAGCGGTATTGGATTTCTATCGCACTCGACGATACGGTGACGGACGAGGAGGTCTGGACATTTCTAGTCGAGAGTCATGCGTTCTCAGCAAAGGGGAAGAGAGCAGTGAAGTGTACGAGAGACACGACAGCCGCGAAAGGGAAGAAATGATGCTGACTTCAAGGAAATTATACAACTGCCTGCTTGATACTTTCGGCCCGTCTGAAGGCTGGCCAGGTAATACCGTCACGATCATGGCGACTGCCGTCATGGTGCAGAATACGGCGTGGACGGCGGTCGTGCGGGCGATGGAGCGCTTTCCGCATGAGCTCACGGCGAAGTATCTGCTAGCATTGTCCGTGGAGGAATTGATGGACTACATCCGCCCGTGCGGCTTCATGCGGCGGAAAGCCGAGACGATCCAGACGGTCATGGCGTGGTATGGACGGTACGGCTTTGATGCGGCGAAGGTGGAGGCCACGACACAGGAGCGGCTGCGCGAGGAGCTTTTGGCGATTAAGGGTATCGGCGAGGAGACGGCGGACGTGATTCTACTCTATGCGTTCCACAAGCCGGTGTTCGTGCTCGATGCGTACACGAGACGCTTGCTCTTGCGGCTTGGCAGTACGGCACGGACGGATGCAGAGCGGAGGGCGTGGTTCACGGCAGACGTGCCGGAGACAGATGCGGTGTACGCTGACTACCATTGGCTGCTCTTGGAACATGGCAAACGCTACTGCAAGAAGCAGCCGCTGTGCGACGAGTGCCCGCTCGCCGATGCGTGCGCAAAAAAACGGGCTGGACGAAGGAGGCGGGCGGCATGATTGACTACGGGCAGGAGGAAATGGACTACCTCTCAGGCAAAGATCCGGTCATGGCGCGGCTCATCGCGCATTACGGTCATTTCGAACGCGGCGTGGAGGAGACGGTGTTTTCGTCGCTCGTCACGCATATCGTAAGCCAGATGCTTTCGAACAAGGTCGGGGCGGTGCTGAATGGTCGCCTGCATGCGCTTGTCGGCGTGTACACGCCGGAGAATATCCTGAGCCAGCCGCGAGGCAGTATCAAGGGCATCGGCATCAGCCAACGCAAGGCGGACTACATCGTCAATCTAGCAAAGGGAGCAGCAGAAGGACGATATGATTTCGATGCTTTGACGGGGATGACGGATGCGGAGGTCGTGGCGTATCTCTGCAAGATTCAAGGCGTGGGAAAATGGACGGCAGAGATGATTGCGGAGTTCACGCTCGGTAGGCTTGATATTTTCAGCTACGGCGATGCTGCCTTGCGCGGCGGCATGGTGAAGGCGCATGGCTTCAAGACGCTCTCGAAGCTCAGGTTTAAGCGCTACCGCAAGAAATACGCGCCGTACTGCTCGGTCGCATCACTCTATTATTATGCGGTGAATGATGATGACGATGCGTGGCTATAAAAAAGCGAAGATATTTAAATATGTCGCAGCTTAGGAGCAACTCAAAAAAGGGTATAGGCCATGCAAGATTTGCATGAAAAATTATGGAGGTAATACCATGCACTATACGTCGATATACCAGTCGCCCGTTGGCGAAATCCTTTTAGCTGCTGACGAAGCAGGTGTTGTTGGCATTTGGTTTAAGGGTGAAAAGTATTTTGCCTATTGCCTGGATGAAGAAAATGAGCCAAGGGAAACGGATATCATCAAAGAGGTGAAACGCTGGCTCGATATATATTTTGAAGGAAAAGATCCTGAATTTACCCCGCCGTTACACATGATTGGAACGCCGTTTCAGATCGAGGTGTGGAATATTTTAAGAGAAATCCCTTTTGGCGAAACAACGACGTATAAAGAAATTGCAAGAAAGATTGCGAAAAACAGAGGCATAGAAAGGATGTCGGCTCAGGCGGTCGGGACAGCAGTAGGAAAAAATAGTATAAATCTTATTGTGCCCTGTCATAGAGTCGTTGGTACAAATAACAGTTTGGCGGGCTACGCCGGTGGTATTGATAAAAAAATCACATTTTTGAAGCTTGAAGGGTCATACAAGGATGAATATTTTGTCCCTAAGCACAGTACAACACCATGATGAGTGAAGATTTAATTTACGAGATCCTTTCCGTTGTCGGAGAAATACCGGAAGGTAAGGTCGCAACATATGGTCAGATTGCACGGTTGATTGGTAGGGATAAGAACGCACGTCTTGTAGGAAAGGTTCTTTCTATGGCAGAGTTTTACGGCAATTACCCGTGCCATAGAGTTGTAAACCATGCGGGGCGACTTGTGCCAGGCTGGTCGGAGCAGCGATTATTGCTCATGGCAGAGGGCGTTGAGATGAAAAACTCAAACCATGTAAATTTACGGAGTGTCAGTGGGACTGTTAAAAAAAGATTTAAACCTATCTGCCCCAATTAAACCGGACGGATGTCAACGGAGCAATCTATAGGAACTTCGGAAGCTGTACATTCATAAAAGATTAATCGATGCTTTGAGGTAGATGAGAGTGAGACAATACGGTTAAGCTTCTGTTAGATATTGATTTTTGACTTAAGGAATGAAAGTCGGGTTTCGATAAAAGTATAGAAATCGAATTAATGGTATGGGCTGGAGACGGTCCGGAGGGAAGTGGAAAGATAATGAGAAAGAGAAGCTTTTTAGCAGGGACTTTCGCGTTACTTGCCGTACTGATGTTCAGCATGGCAACTGTTTTTGCTGCAGGTGCTGATTTTGGCACGGGTGTGATAACGGCAGAAGGATATGGAGTTGCTCCAGCTAATGCACGTACACAGGGACAAGCCAGGGCACTTGCGAGGCGTGCTGCCATGGTTGATGCATATCGCAATCTGGCAGAACAGATCAAAGGAGTAAACCTGGATGCCGATACCACGATTGAAAATATGGTAACGACAAGTGATGTAATCCACACCAGGACGAGTGCACTGATAAAAGGTGCGCGTCCAATCTCTGAGAAATATAATTCTGATGGTTCATATCAGGTAACGGTAGAGGTTTCAATCTATGGCGTGACCGATTCACTGGCGAGTGCAGTCCTTCCAAAGAATGAGACGCAAGAGGCATTTCCGAGTGTCTCATCAGGGGCAATGATTTCAAGTCTCCCATCTGTGAGCGACAACCCGACATATGCGTCATCTGCAGCACCAGTGCCGTATGATGCACAGAATGTGAAGGCGGCTGGAAACTTTACGGGACTCATCGTAGACTGCAGGGGGCTGGGGCTTGTTCCTATGATGTCACCTGTTATCCGTAATGCTGAAAGCCAGCCAATTTATGGATATAAGAACCTGAACTACAAGAAGGTTATTGCAAAGGGAATGGCCGGATATGCTACGAATATGTCAGGCGCATCACGTGCTGGCAGCAATCCTATGGTCGTGAAGGCTGTGCGCCTTGAAGGACATAACGGCTACCCTGTTGTTGCTACGGCTGATGCTAATCGCATTCTTGTAGAGAATGCGGCTTCGGGTTTCTTGGATAATTGCAATGTCGTTTTCCTCCGCTGACCTCGCAGGAGGATATGAGAATATGGTCTAGGCAGGCGGTCGGCAGAGTGTTATGTATCTGCCGACCGTTTCGCAGGTTGAGGAGGTAGGCATGAAAAAAGAGGCTATTGCCGTACTGACGGCTACGATAATGTCTTTAGCGGGTACTGTATCAGCAGGGACGACTGAGGTTCCGCGCGGTACGGCACAGACTTCTAGCCAGTCACGGCAGAGCAGTGTAGAGCAAGATACCAATGCGCAGCATGTAGATTCTAATGCATCAACAAGAAATCCACAGCATGTAGAGACTGCTGATACCGACACATCGGAAAGCCATCGTGCTGATGCGGCAAGTCCTTTGGATGAACATCTAAATCACGAAGATGGTACAAGTAATACGAAAGGTGCGTATGGAAAGGCACGACTTGCGGGAGATCGGAAAAATGAAGCAGCTGCAGAGGCTGAAAGGGCGGCAGAGCCTCTTGATATATGGCAGAGATATGATAAACTGCCTGAAGAAGCACTCGCACAAGTCATAGATATAGTAGCAGCAGGTGAAAAACCTGAAATAGACGATCTTGTGGCGAAGCTATTTACCATGAAGGCACAACGCGATGGATTCGCCGGTGTCAATAATCTTACTGGCAATGGACAGGCACACAATATAGTAGACTTAGGATTGGCAGATGGGGCATTCGATGCAGAAAAACTTCATGAGTATGGAGTAACGGGCACATATATTGTTGCACTGAGGCCTGTACGCATATCGAGACAGTCTGATGGTACATCGCGTGTTACATTGTTCCTGGATGTTATAAACAGCAGCAATGGTGCAATCGTGTACAGCGATAATACGACGAGTGCCGTTCCGGAAAGCAAGGGTGGCGCGTGGAAAGCAGCAGCAAATGATACTGCTCTTCTTATACAGCATGTGCTGAATAAGTTTAAACTCTGATAGCATACGAATGGTAAGCTTACGCATAGCAGCAATCTTCTTGCTGCTATTTTTTATGAAATCATTTCTGAATATTTTTTTCGTTTACAATCGCGTTCTTTTGCACTATAATTCTAATGTTAAAAGATAGATTTTGGCATAGATATATGCTAAAATGGTAAATATGTCAAAATGCGATAACAGGCAGCAAACTTGAAGGGAGTTTTTAAATAAAATGTGGAGTCTTTTTGGTGGTCTTTCTCGTGATATGGGTATCGATCTTGGAACAGCGAATACACTCGTCCATGTCAAGGGACGTGGCATTGTGCTGCGTGAACCATCTGTAGTAGCGATAAAGAGCGATAATGGCGAAGTGCTTGCTGTTGGAGAAGAGGCAAAGCGCATGATTGGCCGTACGCCTGGTAATATAATTGCTATACGTCCGATGAAGGATGGAGTCATAGCTGATTTCGATGTCACTCAGGCGATGCTTAAGTATTTCATCCGTAAGGCTATGAATGCGAAATCATTTGTCCGCCCTCGCGTCGTGGTCGGCGTACCATCTGGAGTTACAGAGGTTGAGAAGCGTGCTGTCATCGATGCAGCTCAGCAGGCTGGTGCACGTGAAGCATACCTCATCGAAGAGCCTATGGCTGCTGCGATTGGTGCTGGACTTCCTGTCGAGGAAGCAACTGGCTCGATGGTTGTCGATATCGGTGGTGGCACGACAGAGATAGCGGTCATTTCTCTTGGCGGTATAGTTACCAGCCGTTCCATACGCATAGGTGGAGATGAAATGGATGATTCCATCGTACAGTATATAAAGCGTATGTATAATCTCATGATTGGTGAGCGTACGGCTGAGGAAGTCAAAATCAGTATTGGCTCTGCAATCGTTGCACCTACATCGGATAAGACGATGGATATCCGTGGACGCGACCTTGTGAGTGGATTGCCTAAGACACTCACGATAAAGGCGAGCGAAGTCAGAGAAGCACTGGACGAGCCGATATATAAGATCATAGATGCAGTTAAGGGTACACTCGAAAAGACACCTCCAGAACTGGCTGCTGATGTGATGGATCATGGAATCATGATGACCGGCGGTGGCGCATTGCTCCAGAATCTAGACAAGTTGCTGTCTAATGAGACGGGTATGCCTGTCCTTATCGCAGAAGATCCGCTTTCGTGTGTTGGCGAGGGCACTGGCAAGTCGCTTGAGAACATTGAGCTTCTGAAGCGCGTTGTGATGACCTCCAAGAAGCTGAACTGATGAGCAGGGTTAGACGCGAGCATGACTCGAACCGCAAGCTTTGGATATTGCTGTTTGTCGTTATAGCCGTGTTCTGCCTGATCTTCTTTTCTGCTCGCGGGCGTTTCAGTACACCATACACTAGCAGAGCTATGACGATGGTGATTTCGCCTTTCCAGCGTGTGGCATCCTGGGTTGGAGACCAAGCACACTGGGTGACGTCTAACATATGGGATATCATTACCGTCCATGAGCAGAACAAGATGCTTCGCAATGAGGTTGCGCAGCTTCGTGTGCAGAATTTGCAGGCTAACGAGGCCTTGGCAGAAAATGAGCGGCTTCGTGCATTATGGGGATATAAGCAGTCAGCTGTTAAGTTTGATATGGTGACTGCACGTGTTATAGGTCGTGAATCTGATACATGGACACGTATGATCGTAATAAATAAGGGTACGATGGATGGACTGGAAGATGATATGCCAGTTGTTACAGAAAAAGGCCTGGTGGGACGTATCTCTGAGGCTGGCCCTTATTCATCAAAGGTACAGTTGATATTGGATCCGCGCTCATCTGTCGGCACTTTGGTTCAGCGTGGGAATTCGCGTGTATTTGGTATAGTTGAGGGGGACTCTGGGAATCCCTTCATGCCTCGTATGAAGAATATATCACGCAATGCTGATGTCGAAGAGGGCGATATGATAGTGACATCGGGATTCGGAGGCGTGTATCCTAAGGGGATAGCAGTCGGCACGGCGAGCAAGGTGGAAAATGATGGTGATGGGCTGCTGAAGCATGCTGTCATAGAGACAGCTGTTGATTTCCAGACGCTGGAGGATGTTGCTGTGATAACAGCATCTAGGGAGGCTCCTCCTGAACCTTTAGTGCCACCAGAGCAGACGCCAGGTACGGAGACGAATCCAACGGAGCCGGCAAATGCTGGCGGGAACGGCGGTGCTGCTAATTGAACAGGGTTTTTATTTTTTGGTTTGTGATTGCAGCATTGCTTTTCGTCGTACAGACTGCGCTTATGCCATTCCTTGCATGGGATGGCATTACTGCGGATCTGCTTCTCTTGATGACGCTGTCATACAGCTTTTTCCGCGGCGCTCAGATGGGCACCTTGATGGGCTTTTTCCTCGGAGCAATGCAAGACCTGGCTACTGGGACATTTTTCGGGATTAATATATTCCCTAAGATGGTGCTGGGGTATCTATGTGGTTCCTTTGCAAATAATCTTTTTCGTGAGCGTGGCTTCTTACCTATACTCACGACTGCAGCCGGTACGGCAGCGGAGTATTTCATTCAGTTAGTAATTGTATTGCTATTGGGATATAAGTTCAATGTCTTTATAAATATTGAGCGTACGCTGCTTCCGATGATGTGCTGGAATCTTTTACTGGCATATCCGGTATTCGGGCTTATTCATTGGGCTGTAAAAAAAACACGTGATACGTAAATGTAGTTTGCCATGAGCCGGGGCTGAATCCTCGGCTTATCTGGGATTAGGAGAGATTTCTTTGGCGGAAGAGAATGACTACGGCGGCCGTCTGAAGGTCCTATTGGGAATAATGGTGCTTGTAATCGTTGTCCTGATAGGCAGACTGAGCTATCTGCAGCTTTATGATGGCGAACATTATCGTGAATTGTCTGATGGCAATCGCATAAGGATTATTCCGTCTGTTGCACCGCGCGGAGCGTTCTATGACCGAAATGGTGAGCTTCTTGTTGAAAATAGACCAGGATTTACCGTTTCGCTGTTGCCATTATCTGCGCCGATTTCAGAAGAGGTCATCGATAGGCTGTCAGATCTCCTTAAGGTACCGCAGGATGAGATACATAAAAAAATAAAAGCACATAGTGGATTCGATCCAATCAGGATAAAGAATGATGTTGGAGCGGATATCGTGACTATCATCGAGGAGCAGAAAAAGCTCTATCCTGGGGTCGTCATAGAGGTACAGCCTATACGTAAATACCTATACGGCACCGAAGGTGCACATGTCTTTGGTTATGTCAGTGAAATCAATGACGAGGAACTCAAACGATACAAGAACGATGGATACAAGATGGGCGACGTCATCGGGAAGTTCGGCCTGGAGAAGATATATGATAAGGAAATACGCGGCACTAATGGTGGCAACCAGGTTGAAGTAGATGTATCCGGTAAACCGGTAAGCGTGCTTGGTATGAAGCCACCAGTACCTGGATGCGATTTGGTGCTTACGATCGATCAGCATATACAGGCGGCTGCAGAAAAAGCGGTTGATGATCAACTGAAACTTATACATGCAGGTGCTGCTGCGGTTGTAGTCATGAATCCGCAGACAGGTGAGATACTTGCGATGGTGAGCCGCCCAGCCTTTAACCCTAATCTTTTCACCTTCGGAATATCCGAAAAGGATTGGAAGGTCATAAATGATAATCCATTCCATCCAATGGATAATAAGGCAATCACAGGCGAATATCCACCGGGGTCAACATTCAAGATCATCACAGGAACTGCGGCACTCGAAGAGGAAAAAGTGACTCCTCAAGAGAAGATACTCGATACAGGTCATCACTGGATTATACCAAAAGGCAATGCAGACGGTGAAGCATTAGGATGGATTAATTTCACTGAAGCGTTGGCTCATTCCGATAATGTGTATTTCTACGAAATGGGAAACCGATTGGGAATAGACAATATAGAGAAGTATGCACGGATGTTCGGGCTTGGTGAGCAGCAAAAGATAGACCTGCCATATGAGGCTAAGGGACTTGTCGCTAACAGAAAGTATAAGGAACTTAACTTTCATGATGATTGGTATCTATCTGAGACATTTGATGCATCGATAGGCCAGGGATTCAATCTGGTTACGCCACTTCAAGCCGCAGTCGTAATGGGAGAGATCGCTGCGGACGGTAAACGCTATAGACCACATGTCGTCAAGCAGATCATCAATCCGGATGGGAGTGTAAAGAAGGAATTCAGCCCGGAGTTGCTTTCTACGCTTGATGTAAAACCAGATATTATAAAGGTCGTGCAAGGTGGATTGAGGCAGGTAACGAAGATTGGTACTGCAGCGTCTATATTCGGACCAAATTTCCCCGTTGATATAGCAGGCAAGACTGGTACAGCGGAGAATCCACATGGAAAGGACCATGGCTGGTTCGTAGCGTACGGACCTTTTAATAATCCTAATATCGTGGTTGCGGTTATCGTCGAAAATGGTGGTTATGGATCGCAGTCCGCGGTGCCTATCGGTAAGAAAATCATAGAGGCAGCTTTCGGGCTTGATCAGCCTCAAAAGCCGCAGCAGAAAAAGCAATGATACGGGGGAAATCATGAGCGAGGAAATCGTAAAGATTAAAGGTACCAAAACGGGACTCCGGATTGTTTTTGACAAGGGGACGGAGTTTGATGAGGTAGAGCGTGATATACTTGGAAAGCTAGAATCGGGCTCGCAGTTTTTTTATCGTGGGACAGTAGTGAGCATAGATCCAGGTCTGCTTAATGATGAGGACACGGAAAGATTATCACGTATGTTCAGGCAGCACGGTATGCTTCTTCGCATTGAGAACAGTGCAAAAGACTCCGAGAAGGTCTCTCACAAGGCTGTGGTACATGAAGAAAAGAAAAATGATGATGTGCAGGCTTCTCCACAGCAGATGACTGTACTGAACCGTACGCTTAGAAGTGGGCAGGAGCTTAGATGCGAAGGCGGATGCCTCATTGTCGGTAATGTTAATCCCGGTGCACAGGTCATAGCGGGTGGAAGTATTGATATCCGTGGTACTTGCCGTGGTATAGTACATGCAGGAGCTTTTGGAGACTATAATGCATTTATAGTTGCAGATAGGCTCATGCCTGTTCAGATAAGGATTGCAAATCTCATAGCGCAGCCACCTGATCAATCAGAGCAGCCGGATTATCCGGAACGTGCGTCTATAAGGGATGGGCGTATAATCATCGAACCAGTGGAAAGGAAGGCAAATTCTTGATGAGCGAAGTAATAGTAATCACCTCTGGAAAAGGTGGAGTAGGTAAATCCACAACGACAGCGAATCTTGGAGTCGGACTTGCAAAACGCGGCAAGAAAGTTGCTCTTGTTGATACAGATACTGGATTAAGGAATCTGGATATCTTGCTTGGATTGGAGCGCCGCATAGTATATACTCTTGTAGATGTCGTCGCCGGACGTGCTACGTGGAAGCAGGCACTGGTTCGCCATAAGAAGTATGAGAGCCTTTTCCTGCTGCCGACATCTCAGGTCGCCGATAAGACGGCAATCGAGCCCGATCAGATGGAAGCATTGATAAATGACATGAAACAGGAATTCGACTATATCCTTGTGGACTGCCCAGCTGGTATTGAGCAAGGCTTCAA
The DNA here is from genome assembly GCA_900315615.1 of uncultured Veillonellaceae bacterium. GTDB lineage: Bacteria > Bacillota > Negativicutes > Selenomonadales > Selenomonadaceae > RUG114. The sequence continues at coordinate 12,817 of OMZT01000083.1, forward strand.
GACGGCCGTGGCCGGGTCTGACTGGGCTATCGTCGTAACGATGCCTGAAGTGGCTGCCGTGCGCGATGCAGATAAGATCATCGGACGCCTTCAGGCTGATAATAAAGATATCAAACTCATAGTAAATCGTATCAGGCCTCAGATGGTCAAGGATGGGATCATGCTTAGCATGGCTGATATTGACGACATACTGTCAATTCCATGTATGGGGCAGGTTCCATATGATGAAAAGGTCGTTGACTCATCAAACCGTGGAGAACCAGTCGTTGAGTGGGAAGAGTCACAGGCAGGACAGGCATATAGAAACATCGTATCACGTATTCTCGGAGAGGATGTTCCGTTCATGGAGTTCCGTACGGAAGGATTCTTTGACCGTCTGAAGCATGTCTTCAAGCACTAAGGGGGCGATTTTATGCTGGAAGCACTTATGAAGATTTTTGGGAAGCAGGAAAAATCCTCACAGCAGATTGCTCATGATCGCCTGAAGGTTGTGCTGATTCATGATAGGGCGAGCATTTCGCCGGAAGTCATGGACAAGTTGCGCGATGATATTATCCGTGTCATTTCAAATTATATGGAAATCGATAAGAAAGATATGGAGATAAATCTCGCCAATGATGATGACTCGGTTGCTCTGGTGGCCAATATACCTGTCAGCAAGATGAAACCAGCCGGACATTGAGCAGGGGGCACTGTACATGCTGAAAAAAAGATGGCTTAGAAGAATGGACTTCAAGCTTATCGGTGCGTCTTTGGCTATACTCTTGATGAGCCTCGTCATTATTGGTAGTGCAACGCACATAAATACGCCGAGTGATGAAAGGTATTGGTTCGTTCAGAGACAGGGCATCTTTGCCATACTTAACATAGCTCTTGCTGCGTTCCTGATGAATTTTGATTATAAGATGCTGCAGGCATATGGTAAGAAGCTGTACATATTCAATCTTGTCATGCTTCTTGCGGTTATGCTTATTGGACACTCGGCGCTCGGAGCACAGAGGTGGATACAGATAGGCCCTATAACATTGCAGCCGTCTGAGTTCTCTAAGATAATCATGATTGTCTGTATGGCATCCATATTGCAGGATAAGATAGGGAAGCTTAATACGGTAAAGGATGTATTGCCAGTCGCAGCCTATGTGGGAGTTCCATTCTTGCTGGTGCTCAAACAGCCTGACCTTGGAACGTCACTGGTGTTTATGGCCATTTTTATCGGCATGATCTTCGTATGCGGAGTGAACCTGAAGCTGCTTGGTGGGACATTTTTGGCGGGATTAGCATCAATGCCTATATTGTGGCATTTCCTGAAGGAATATCAGAAGCTTAGGATACTTGTATTCATCGATCCGAATGTGGATCCATTGGGATCTGGGTATCATATCATTCAGTCAAAGATTGCAATCGGCTCCGGAATGCTCTTCGGAAAGGGGCTTTTCTCGGGGACGCAGAGTCAGCTGAATTTCCTTCCGGAGAATCATACAGACTTCATTTTTGCCGTTGTGGGTGAGGAGTTCGGATTTATCGGTGGCGCATTACTGCTTTTGCTGTATCTGATCGTTCTATGGCGTGGTATAGAGATCGCCAAAGATGCGAGTGATACATTCGGCCGCCTGCTTGCAGTTGGAATCACGTCAATGCTTGCGTTCCACGTGCTTGTGAATGTCGGTATGACGATGGGAATCATGCCTGTCACAGGCATTCCACTCCCGCTTATGAGCTATGGCGTAAGCTCGCTTACGACTAATATCATGTCGATAGCGATATTGCTGAATATACAAATGAGAAAACAGCAACTGTTATTCTGAAGCGGATCGGCTGCTGCAGTCATCTGCAGCAGCTTTTTGCATATATGAAAATCCTGAGACTTGGGATTTAGTACGTAATCAAGCTGTGAAATGAAATAATGATGAAATGGAAATGGTTATAGAAAGGAAACGACAATGGTGAAGCTTCCTCCAGATATGCTGCTTAGGGTAACGAAGCCTGCTCGGTATACTGGCAATGAATGGAACGAAATAAAGAAAGAACATAGCGGAGTGAAATGCTTATTTGCATTGGCTATGCCGGACATATATGAAGTTGGAATGTCAAATCTTGGACTGAAGATCCTATATGAGATACTTAACAGAGATAGCGACATCGCGGCTGAACGTGTGTACGCTCCTTGGATAGATATGGAACGTGAAATGCGTGACCATAATATACCATTATATGCATTGGAATCATTTGAAGAGATTTCGAAATTCGACTTCATAGGCTTTACGCTTCAACACGAGATGAGTTATACGAATGTTCTCAACATGCTTGATTTAGCTAATATACCGGTCATGTCGGCAGAGCGTGCTGAGGATGCTCCTTTTGTAGTAGGTGGTGGTCCATGCGTATATAATGTAGAGCCGCTGACCGATTTCTTCGACCTATTCCTTGTAGGAGAAGGTGAAGAAGCTATACTAGAGCTTTCTCATGCGTATATAGCCTGGAAAGAGGAAGGGCGTCCAGGAGGGCGTAGGGGATTCCTGCTGCGTGCCGCATGCATAGATGGATTCTATGTGCCATCATTATATGAGCCGCATTACGACGAGAATGGTATATTCACGCATATAGAGCCACTTGTTGAAGAGGCAAAGCCGATTGTCTATAAGCGTATAGTCAAGGAGTTCGATAAGGCAGCCGCAGCGGATCATCCTGTTGTGCCTTATATAAATATCGTTCATAATCGTATCATGCTTGAGCTGTTTCGTGGATGCTCCAGAGGATGCCGCTTCTGCCAGGCCGGAATCTGCTATAGGCCAGTGAGAGAGCGTAAGGCTGATACGCTTCGTGATGAGGCACGGCATATGATAGATTCGACGGGCTACGATGAAATGTCGCTCACATCATTAAGCTCAGCAGATTACTCATGCCTGGGAAATCTTGTAGATGATCTCATGTATGATTTTAGACATGAGAAAGTAAGCTTTTCACTTCCTTCGCTAAGGATAGACAGCTTTTCCGTAGAGCTTGCACATAAGATGCAGCAGATACGTAAGAGTGGACTTACATTTGCGCCAGAGGCAGGTACGCAAAGGTTGCGCGATGTGATTAATAAGGGCGTTACAGAAGAAGATCTCATGACGTCGGTAAAAGCGGCTTTCAGACAGGGATGGAAACAGGTTAAGCTTTATTTCATGATGGGGTTACCGACCGAAACAGATGAGGACGTTATCGGTATAGCAAAGCTTGCCGAAAAGGTCCTGGATGCATATCAAGAAATCCATGGCAAGCGCGGAGCGAAGGTTACAGTCAGCGTTTCATGCTTCGTGCCTAAGCCATATACACCGTTCCAGTGGTTTGGGCAGGTGTCAATGGAGGAATTTGAACGCCGGCAGAGACTTCTTAAGGAACATATAACAGATAGATCCATAAGATTCAATTATCATGACGCAAAGACGAGCACGCTCGAGGGCGTGCTTGCACGCGGAGATCGCAGGCTGAATAAACTTATATATGCGGCATGGAAAAATGGTGCAAAATTCGACAGCTGGACGGATGAATTCAACGAGGATGCTTGGCGTGATGCTTTTGCTAAGACGGGCATAGACCCACATGATTATAACCAGCGTGAACGCGGTGATGATGAAGCATTCCCATGGGAGCATACATCGCCAGGAGTATACCGTTCTTTCCTTGAGAAGGAGAGGAATAAAGCCAGAGAGGCCAGGCTAACACATGATTGCCGTAGATCTACCTGTACAGGCTGCGGTATATGTCCTACGCTGGAGGCACATGTAATCGACTGGAAGGTGAAAAATGACTGTGAGTGATGTTAATATGTCTGCAGAGCATCAGAAATATCGTGCAGAGGTTACTAAGGGTGCAGGTTTGAGATTTATATCACATCTTGATTATGCAGCACTTTTTCAGCGTGCCATATGCCGTGCAAAATTACCGGCAGCATATTCCGAGGGATTCAATCCCCATATGAAAATGTCGTTCGCATCGGCGTTGCCTTTAGGGGTACGCAGTGAATCGGAGTATATGGATTTTGAACTGAAGGAACCGCTACAGGGAATCGAGGTCTACAAAAAGCTTGGGACTCAGCTTCCACCAGAGGTCAAGATAAAGCGCATCGCCATGATCCATGGTAAGCATAAAGCACTCATGGCAGAGATGGATATGGCTGAGTATGAGGTCATCCTTCCGTACTCTGGTACAGCCGATGATGTACATGATGCTATCACTCGTTTTAAGCATGCGGGGGAAGCTCTGTTTCATCGCGTGACGCCAAAGAAGACACGCGATATCGATGCAAAGAAGTATGTAAGGAGTATAGAGTACCATATAGAAGGTGATCGCCTGCTGCTAAATCTTGCGATAGCGTCGGGAAGTACAGGCAGCATAAAGCCTGGAGAGGTCTTGAATGTATTGAATGAGCAGTTCAGTTTATACATAGAGCCATATCAGGCTGATATCTGCCGTACAGCTATAAAATCCGGCGGCAGGCCGTTGATAGAGCTTGTATGAATGTTGCATGGTGGTGATAGGATGCAGACCATATTGGTAGATTCAATACCAGAGGAAACACGCATAGCCGTAATTGAAGATGAGCATGTGACGGATTTTTTCGTCGAGCGCCCCATGCATTCACATCTGGTAGGCAATATATATCTTGGACGTGTGCAGAATGTGCTGCCAGGCATGCAGGCGGCATTTGTAGATATCGGATGGAAGAAGAATGCATTCGTATATATAGGCGCAGATAAAGGTGGAGTGAATCCGTCAATACATAAAGGACAGCAAGTATTGATACAAGTTTCCAAGGAAGCCACGGACATGAAGGGGCCTAGGGCTACTTTTCACCTAACTATACCTGGACACATGATGGTATTGATGCCACAGTCAGCATATATTGGAATGTCCCATCGTATCGATGATGAGGATGAGCGTTCCCGCCTTCATGATATCGCAGAAAAGCTATGCCCTGACGGTATGGGTTTGATAGTACGCACGGCAGCCGAGGGTCAGTCAGAAGAAGCTATTAGTGATGACATAAATTATATTGTCCATATTTGGAATGGTATAAAAAAACGTGCTGCAATAGAGAAAGCACCAGCAATGCTCTATCGTAATGTTGACCTGGCAATACGTATCGTAAGAGATGTTTTTACACGTAATACGGATGAATTAATCGTCAATGATACCGAGATCGCGAGACGTTCAAAAGATCTCATATCGAGTTTTGCACCACCCTTAGCAGAACGTGTGAGCTATTATGATGGCGCTGATCTTTTTCATGAATATGGGGCGGATGAGATATCAGAGCACATAGCCGATAGGATCATCACTCTGCCATCAGGGAGTTTCCTCGTAATAGACAGGACAGAAGCATTGACTGTTATCGATATAAATTCGGGAAAATATGTTGGAAGCACGAATCTGGCGGATACTGCCTTTCAGGTGAATATAGAATGCGCAGACGAAGTCATGCGGCAAATCCGGCTGCGTGATATCGGTGGTATAATAATTGTCGATTTTATTGATATGGCAAAGCCTTCGCAAAGACTGGAACTGCTTGATAGGCTACGTGAAATAGCCAGGCATGATCGCACGCGCACAAATGTCGTAGACATAACGGCACTTGGTCTTGTGGAGATTACACGCAGGAAAACGCGTGAAAGCACGGATAGCATGTTATATACGGATTGTCCATTCTGCCATGGGCGCGGCAGAACGGAGTCTCCAGAGACAACGGCGGTTAAACTGCTTCGGCGTTTGAGAAGCCTTGAGGCCGAAGCACATGCCCCCATGGGATATCTCGTGAAGGTCAGTACTGAGGTTTATAATGAACTTATAGATAGTTCGTTCTTCAAAAGTTTCAAAAATGAATTTACGGCGCAGATAGAGGTCGCTCCAGATGAAAGCATGGCATCGGAACGATATGTCATAATACAAAAGAATGGGTAATGTATTTTAATAAAAAATATTTGCCAATATAGCTGTCGTATGGTATACTCATAAACGGCGTCCGGGGAAGCGCATATTTCTTCCCCAATTATCAGACACGCATATAGATTGCCAGCCTGTGTCCTTAGAGGATGGTCTGGCAGATGAAGTATGCGGATGCATAACAGGAGGTGCATTTTCATGGCAGTTATTTCCATGAAGCAGTTGTTGGAGTCAGGTGTACATTTTGGTCACCAGACGAGAAGATGGAATCCGAAGATGGCAAAGTACATCTTCACAGAGCGTAACGGCATTTATATCATCGATTTGCAGAAGACCGTTCATATGGTTGACGATGCTTATAATTTCCTTCGTAAGGTTGCACAGGATGGCGGCTCTGTTCTCTTTGTAGGTACAAAGAAGCAGGCTCAGGATGCAGTAAAGGAAGAGTCGTTGAAGGCTGGTCAGTTCTATGTAAACGAGCGCTGGCTCGGCGGAATGCTGACGAATTTCCAGACGATCCAGAAGCGTATCAAGCGCCTTAAAGAGCTTGAGGCTATGGAGGAAGATGGAACGTTTGAGGTTCTGACCAAGAAGGAAGTCCAGAAGCTGCGTCATGAGATGGAAAAGCTCGAGAAGTTCCTCGGCGGTATCAAGGAAATGAAGAAGCTTCCAAGTGCTCTGTTCATTGTTGATCCTCGCAAGGAGCGCATTGCCGTTGCAGAGGCACGCAAGCTTAATATCCCTATCGTTGCAATCGTAGACACAAACTGCGATCCAGATGAGATCGACTATGTCATCCCAGGCAACGATGACGCTATCCGCGCAGTACGCTTGCTGACGGGCTGCATGGCAGATGCTGTCCTCGAAGGGCGTCAGGGTGATGGAGAAGAAGCTCCAGCTGAAGAGGAAGCTTGAGTAGGCTGGTCATAAGATGAAATAAAGGGGTAAGGGGCTATCCCTTACCTCTTTTTTAAAACGTACTGGTTGTTGTATCAGTTATTTTAGGGGAGGAAAATTATATGGCAAAAATTACTGCTGCTATGGTCAAGGAGCTCCGTGAAAAGACGGGAGCAGGCATGATGGACTGCAAGAAGGCACTCACGGCTACTGATGGTGATCAGGAAAAGGCAGTAGACTTCCTTCGCGAGAAGGGAATCGCTAAGGCTGAGAAAAAGGCAGGCCGTATAGCAGCTGAGGGCGTTGTGGCTGTATATAGAAGCGATGATGGAAAGGTCGTTTCGATGGTTGAAGTAAACTGCGAGACCGACTTCGTTTCCGCTACGGATAATTTCCATGCTGTTGCAGACAAGATTGCAAAGCAGATTGCAGATGTTGATCCTAAGGATCTTGATGACCTCAACGACAGCGAGCTCGATGGCAAGAAAGTATCTGACCTTGTGACAGAGACGATCGCAAGCATCGGCGAAAAGGTAGCAATTCGCCGTTTCGCTCGTTATGCTGTAGAAGATGGCCAGATTGCAAGCTACATCCACATGGGTGGTGCAATCGGCGTGCTTGTTGACCTCGATGGTGGCGATGCACAGCTCGGTAAGGATATTGCAATGCAGGTTGCTGCGTCCAATCCAGATAGCATTGATAGCACTGGCGTCAGCCAGGAGGCAATCGAACGCGAGAAGGAAGTTGCGCGTGCAAAGGCAATAGAGGAAGGTAAGCCGGAGAAGATTCTCGACAGGATTGTTGAAGGCCGTATCAAGAAGTACTACAAGGAAGTCTGCCTCGTTGAGCAGCCTTTCGTCAAGGACGACAAGAAGAGTGTCCAGGATGTACTCGGAAATGTCAAGGTTCGCAGGTTCGCTCGTTTCCAGCTTGGCGAAGGCATCGAGAAGAAGCAGGAAGACTTCGCAGCCGAGGTTGCAGCACAGATTAAATAATTTGCATTCGGCGTGGTTTGGAGGTCTTTGATCGTGGAAACAGTGAAATACAGGCGCATTGTACTAAAGCTTAGTGGAGAGTCCCTCGCAGGGGGCCAGGGCTTCGGTATCAATCCTGAGGTTGTCAATGATGTTGCAGAGCAGATCAAGAAGGTCCGCGAGCGTGGCATAGATGTAGCAATCGTCGTTGGCGGTGGCAACATCTGGCGTGGGCTCGCTGGCAGCGCAAAGGGAATGGAGCGCTCTACTGCTGACTATATGGGCATGCTTGCAACAGTCATGAATGCACTTGCTTTACAGGATGCATTAGAAAAGATAGATGTAGACACACGGGTGCAGAGTGCCATATCCATGCGTCAGGTCGCAGAGCCGTATATTCGCCGTAAGGCGATACGCCATATGGAGAAAGGCAGAGTAGTGATATTTGCAGCGGGCACGGGCAATCCGTATTTTTCTACGGATACTACGGCCGCATTGCGTGCCGCTGAGATTGAGGCAGATGTCATACTCATGGCTAAGAAGGGGACGGATGGCATATACGATTCGGATCCAAATAAGAATAGTGATGCACATAAGTTCGATAAGCTCGCTTACAAAGAAATCCTAAACCGTGGCTTGCAGGTCATGGACTCCACGGCAACGAGTTTGTGCATGGATAACAAGATACCACTTGTTGTTTTTAATATCGATGATCATGAGAATATACTGCGTGCCGCTCTTGGTGAAGAGATTGGTACGACGGTAAACGCCGATAATTGATTATATGACCCGTCCTGCTTTTGCAGGGCGGGTTTTTGCGAAGGATGTGGAACGTAGTGCGTGGTATATTAGAAGAGTTCAAGACGTTCGTGATGCGTGGAAACGTGTTGGACATGGCAGTCGGTATAATTATTGGAGCTGCATTTGGCAAAATCGTAACATCATTTGTTAATGATGTGCTTATGCCACCTATTGGAATGCTGCTTGGAAGGGTTGACTTCTCAGACCTGTTCATTAACCTGTCATCGCAGCCTGTAGCATCTCTTGCTGAGGCAAAGGCGCAGGGGATACCAGTTATAGCCTATGGTGCCTTCCTTAATAATATCATCGATTTCCTGATTGTTGCGGCGGCGGTGTTTATACTTGTCCGCAAGGTCAATCGTCTTGTGCCGAAAAAGAAAGAGAAGGCACCGCACCTTTGCCCGTTCTGCAAGGAGGAAATTCCAGATGGAGCGACAAGATGTCCACATTGCACATCAGAGCTTCCTGCTGACAGCTGATGCCTATCATGATATGATATAGTTATAATTTCCTAAGAAACGCTGATATTTCAGCGTTTCTTTTGTCATAAAGAGTGAAATATGTTACAATGTATTTTGTATTTTGAAAAGTTTGTTTAGAGGAAATACAAATGGACGATGAAAGATATTATCTGGCAGCTTTGTACATGGCCAATGGCGTCGGAAAAATCCAGATGTCCAAGATCCTGAATAAGTATGGGTCTGCAAAAAGTGCATGGGAGAATGGGTCTGTGCGCGCGGCAGACGGTATATCTGCTGCTGCTGCATCTTCAGTTGAGAATCTTTACTCTGAAGAACCGGAGCTTCCCGAACGGATATATGAGTCATGCCGTGTGGAAAATATAAGATTGATAACACAGGACGAATCGGTGTATCCAGATATTCTCCGCAATATAAGCGACGCGCCCGACTTGATCTATGTACGTGGCAATATACCAGATGATTGTATATGTATAGCGATGGTGGGCTCGCGTAAGGCTACTCCGTATGGTAAAAGTGTGGCGGAAGAGCTCTCATCAGAGCTCTCTGCAAATGGGATTACCGTTGTAAGCGGGGCAGCATACGGAATCGATACCGCTTCACATAGAGGCGCACTGAAGTATGGGAAAACGATAGCCGTTTTAGGGTGCGGCGTTGATGTTGCATATCCGAGACAGAATAAACGAATGCTTGATGAGATAGCATCGAATGGTGCAGTCATATCTGAATATGCACCTGGAGTCCAGCCAAAGCCAGCGTTTTTCCCGCGCAGGAACCGTATCATAAGTGGACTATCACGTGGAACCGTTGTCGTCGAGGCGGCAGAGAGAAGTGGATCCCTTATAACGGCTGAGATGGCGTTATCTGAAGGACGAGATGTATTCGCTGTACCAGGGAGTGTATTCTCACCTATGAGCAAGGGGTGCCATAGACTGATACAGCAGGGTGCGAAGCTTGTAACGAGAGCCGAAGATATATTGTCAGAGTATGATTTTTGCCAAAAAGCAACGACATCATCCGGAAATGTTGCCGTACTAGACAAAGATGAACAGGCGGTGTATGATATACTTTCATGGGACGTTCCTGTCACCATGGATGAGATTATCATACGGCTTCACGGGAATGTATCGAATGTTTCGTTCCTTCTCGTAAGGATGCAGATTGAAGGACTTATAAAGGAAGACAGCACGCATGGTTTTCTGCGTGCATCGAAGGAAGGCGTTTTGTAAGTGGCGGCAGAGACAAAAAAAGCGACAGTGCGTAAAGCAAGGAAGACAAAGCCAAGGAATAAGGCACTCGTAGTTGTTGAGTCTCCGGCGAAGGCAAGGACGATAGAGAGATATCTGGGTAAGAATTATATAGTGCGCGCGTCGATGGGGCACTTGCGCGATTTGCCTAAGAGTCAATTCGGCATAGATGTTGATAATGATTTTGCCCCAAAATATATAAATATACGTGGTAAGGGACCAATCATAAAGGAATTGAAGAAGGATGCACAGAAAGCGTCGCGTGTATATCTGGCATCAGACCCTGATCGTGAGGGAGAAGCAATCGCGTGGCATCTGGCATATATACTCGGAATCGATCCAAATACTGACTGCCGCATTGTATTTAATGAGATAACAAAGCCAGCGATAAAGGCGGCTATAAAAGAACCGCATAGCATTAATATTGACCGTGTTGATGCACAGCAGGCTCGTCGTATGCTTGACCGCATAGTCGGATATAAGCTCAGTCCACTCCTGTGGCGTAAGGTGCGCAAGGGACTTTCGGCGGGCAGGGTACAGTCTGTTACCGTGAAGATGATATGCGAACGTGAGCGTGAGATCCAGGCATTTGAGTCGGTTGAGTACTGGACTATCGATGCTAAGTTCCGAAAGGGGCGTACTCAGTATAAAGCAGAACTCGTTGAGATAGATGGTGAAAAACCGTCGATAAGTAATAAAACGTCAGCGGATTCTATCGTGAGTGAGCTTTCACAGCAGGCGTTTGTTGTCAAGGATATCCGCAAGAGCAGTAGGAAAAGGAAACCATCAGCGCCATTTACGACGAGCAGTATGCAGCAGGATGCCGCGAGAAAGCTTGGATTTACTTCGAGACGTACGATGAGCATTGCGCAGCAGCTTTATGAAGGCATCGAACTCGGTAGAAGTGGTCCAGTTGGACTTATAACATATATGAGAACCGATTCGACTCGTATATCTGCCCTGGCACTGGGCGAAGCCAGACAATACATTGAATCCGAATTCGGTACTGAGTATCTTCCAGATAAAGCTAATATATATGCTGCAAGTAAGCAGGCGCAGGATGCACATGAAGCTATACGGCCAACCAGCGCTGAGCTTGTACCATCTAAGATAGAGAAGTACCTTACGAAGGAACAGTTTAAGCTCTACAGGCTGATTTGGCAGCGTTTTATTGCTAGTCAGATGAAGCCAGCTGTTTATGATACGATGACAGTATCGATCGTGGCTGGCAGCAGATATGTCCTTAGGGCGCGTGGATCAAGACAGGTATTTCCTGGCTTTATGAAAGTGTACGCAGGACCGGAGAAAAAGGAAAAGGATGTTTTGCTTCCAGAATTATCAGAGGGTGAGCAGCTCTCACTCTCCAATCTGGATCCAGAGCAACATTTCACAGAACCACCACCAAGATATAATGATGCATCTCTCGTAAAGACGTTGGAGGAGAAAGATATAGGCCGTCCAAGCACGTATGCGCCTATCATAGAAACGATAATACATCGTGGATATGTAGTGAGGCGAGATAAGCACTTTCAGCCTACCGAACTGGGGTTCATAGTAACAGAGCTTCTCGAGAAACACTTTAAGGATATAGTAGATGAGAAGTTTACCGCGGGACTTGAAAACGAGCTGGATGAGGTCGCTGAGGGAAAAGTGAATAAGAACGATCTGCTTCGTGAATTCTACAAACCATTTAGCGAGACATTAGAAAAAGCCGATGAGGCTATAGGACATGTGGAGCTCCCCGTTGAGGTGTCTGATGTCAAATGTGAGCTGTGTGGTCGTATGATGGTTGTAAAGCAAGGCAGATATGGCAAGTTCCTAGCATGTCCTGGATTTCCTGAGTGCCGGAATACAAAACCGTTGCTAGTGGATACAGGTGTGAAATGCCCTAAATGCGGTGGAAGCATAGTGGAACGGAAATCACGCAGGGGGCGTGTTTTCTACGGTTGTGCCAATTATCCAAAATGTGATTACGTGACATGGGATCAGCCTCAAAAAGAAAAATGCCCCAAGTGTGGAGCCTTCATGATGAAGCACCGATATAAGAATGGTCGTGCCATACTGTATTGCAGCAATGATGACTGCGAGACGCGCGTAAATCATCCAATAAATAAAGAACTCGAGAAGATGCGAAAGAAACAGGCCGAGAAGAAAGCCGCTGCGGCCGAGGATAAGAACCTAAAACCGGAGGATAATGAATGAAGAAGGTCGTTGTTATAGGCGCTGGGCTTGCAGGAAGTGAGGCTGCCTGGCAGGCTGCAGTGCGAGGGTGCCGAGTGGAGCTGCATGAGATGCGCCCTCGTGTTCAGACGCCAGCGCATAAGACAGGAGCGTTTGCTGAGCTTGTGTGCAGCAATTCTCTGAGAGCGGCAGGTATGGAGAATGCGGCTGGCCTTCTTAAGGAAGAGATGCGTACTCTAGGATCGATCATCATGGAGGCAGCGGATGCCACAGCAGTACCTGCGGGTGGAGCACTGGCAGTGGATCGAGTCGGGTTCAGCAGCTACGTGACAAAGAAGCTAAAGGAGCATCCCCTTATAGATATCATCGAAGAAGAGGTAGAGCGGATACCGACTTCTGATGATGCCGTGACTATAGTGGCTACCGGGCCACTTACATCGGGAAGTATAGCAGAGGATATTACTGAACGCACAGGCAGCGAAGATTTACATTTCTTCGATGCTGCGGCACCTGTCGTAGAAGCGTCATCCATAGATATGTCTAAGGCGTTTCGCGCTTCTCGCTATGGAAAGGGAGAGGCTGCTTATATCAATTGCCCTATGAATGAGGATGAATATGATGCTTTTTGGACTGAACTTGTGAATGCTGAGACGGCTGAAGTGCATGGATTTGAAAAAAAGATGGTTTTTGAAGGATGCATGCCGGTTGAGGTCATGGCATCGAGGGGAAAGGATACACTGCTTTATGGACCACTGAAGCCTGTTGGACTTGAAGATCCACGCACAGGCTCAAGACCATATGCAGTCGTTCAGCTTAGGCAGGATAATGCGGCTGCAACATTATATAATATCGTTGGCTTCCAGACGCATCTGAAGTGGCCGGAGCAGAAGCGGGTATTCCGCATGATTCCTGGATTGGAGAACGCATCATTTGTACGATATGGTGTTATGCATCGCAATACATTCATGAATTCGCCGAAGTATATGACAGCCTCTCTAGAGCTGAAAGGAGAGCATGGTCTATTCTTCGCAGGGCAGATGACGGGGGTAGAGGGCTATATCGAGTCAGCAGCTTCTGGAATCGTTGCTGGTATAAATGCCGCTAGAGAGGCTGCCGGACGCAATACTGTCGTGTTCCCACCTGAGACTGCTCATGGTGCGCTTTGCCATTACATCACATCGGCGGAGGGCAAGCATTTTCAGCCTATGAATATAAATTTCGGCATTATGCCACCTTTGGGTGAGCGTATACGCGATAAAAAGGAAAAGAAGCGCAGGATATCTGAGCGTGCATTAGAATCGCTCAGGGTATTCGCGCGTGAAGAACTATAACAAAGGAGATAATAAGATGCAAGAATTTCATGCAACTACAATATGTGCGGTAAGGCACGGAGGAAAAACAGCTATGGCTGGTGATGGGCAGGTCACCATGGGAGAGAGCGTCGTTATGAAGGCAACGGCACGCAAGATACGTAAGATGTATCATGGGAAGGTACTTGCTGGCTTTGCTGGATCAGTTGCAGATGCATTTGCATTACTCGAGAGGTTTGAATCAAAGCTGGAATCATACAGCGGTAACATTGAGCGCGCGGCAGTTGAGCTCGCTAAGGATTGGCGCACAGATCGCGCACTACGTAAGCTGGAAGCATTACTGTTACTAGCTGATAATAAGCACATGCTTGTCCTGTCGGGTACTGGAGAGGTCATAGAGCCTGATGGAGACGTGGCAGCAATCGGTTCAGGTGGCTTTTTCGCAATGGCAGCAGGCCGTGCGATGGTGGCACATACAGATATGTCTGCGGCAGATATAGCCAGAGAATCACTGAATATCGCATCCGACATTTGCGTGTTTACGAATCATAATATTATCGTGGAGGAATTAGACTGATATGTATATGAATGAACAGACACCAAGGCAGATAGTAAAAGAACTCGATAAGTATATTGTCGGTCAGAGTGAGGCCAAGCGCTCTGTTGCAATCGCACTCCGCAATCGCTGGAGAAGTCGCCAGCTGTCAAAAGAAATGAGCGACGACATTATACCTAAGAATATACTGATGATTGGATCTACCGGAGTTGGTAAGACGGAGATAGCACGCAGACTGGCGAAGTTCGTGGAAGCGCCATTCATAAAAGTAGAGGCGACGAAGTTCACTGAAGTCGGTTATGTCGGAAGAGACGTTGAATCCATAATAAGGGACCTGACAGAGATAGGTGTAAGGATGGTTCAAAAGGATCGCCTTGCCGGAGTACAAGAAAAGGCAAAGAAGCTTGCTGATGAACGCATACTCGACGTGTTCGTACCAGAACCGGCGCAATCCTCGAATCCACTTTCTCGTCTATTCGGATCAGAAGAGAATGGTGAGGAAAAGAAGCAGGATGATGATGAGAACCAGCCAAAATATGCAGCAGGCCGTGAATGGTGCCGTAAACGCCTTGAAAATGGTGAGCTTGAAGAAAAAGTCATAGAGATAGATGTCGCAGACAATAGCAAGCCCGTGACGGGAATGTTTGCAGGCTCTGGGTTTGAAGGCATGAGCGATAATATACAGGATATGATTGGCAGTCTCGTCCCTAAGAAGCATAGAAAGCGCAAGGTTACTGTATCTGAGGCGCGCAAGATATTTACCCAGGAAGAAGCAATGAAGCTCATCGATATGGAAGACGTACAGGAAAAGGCTGTACAGCTTGTTGAGCATACGGGAATCGTATTCCTTGATGAGATAGATAAGGTCGCATCGTCTAGCAGCAGCAATGGTGCTGACGTCTCTCGTGAGGGCGTGCAGAGGGATATTCTGCCGATAGTTGAGGGCTCTACGGTCATGACAAAGTACGGTCCCGTGAAGACAGACCACATATTGTTCATTGCGGCAGGTGCTTTCCATGTCTCTAAGCCGTCTGATCTTATACCGGAGCTGCAGGGAAGGTTCCCAATCCGTGTGGAGCTTAAATCATTGACGAAGGATGATTTCAAAAAGATATTGACAGAGCCTCAGAACGCTTTGGTCAAGCAGTATAAGGCACTGCTATCAACGGAGAATATAGATTTGGAGTTCACAGACGATGCCATTGATCGTATCGCTGAGCTTTCTTGCGAGGTAAATGAATCCGCTGAGGATATCGGAGCACGACGCTTGCATACACTTCTTGAGAAGCTGCTTGAGGAGCTCTCATTCGATGCACCTGACATGGATGAGGAAAAATTCACTATAGATGCGGCATACGTGGACGATAAGCTATCAGATATCGTCGTGAATAGAGATCTGAGTCAGTATATTCTGTAATAAAATTTACAGATTATATTTGACAATTAAGAAAAATATGATAGAATAAAAAATAAGTATATTGATGTTAGCGTATGGGGTTAAGAACGGAAAAGGGGAGATATAATATTATGGCAAAGGGTCTGTTAGAAAAGACACGTAAGATCAATCGTCTGCTGCAGCGCTCAAAAAGCGTGAAATATGACGACATATCGCGTGTCCTTAGCAATGTGATTGATGCAAATGTATATATTGTCGACAAAAAGGGTAAGATTTACGGATATGCTTTCGTGGACGACTTTGAATGTAATCTGATGATAGACAACGTCGTTGATAATGGCGAATTTCCTAAGCATTATGTGAATTGGCTGCTGAAGATTGATGATACGTCACCAAATCTTCGCTCGAAGACCGGCAAATGTGCTTTCGCTGAGAATAGTAAGTGTATTTATAATGGAAAAAATACGACCATAGTGCCGATCTATAGTGATGGTGATCGTATCGGCACCCTTGTCGTAGCAAAGTATGGCGAAGAATTTACAGATGATGACCTGCTTCTTGCAGAGTATGGAGCAACTGTCGTCGGTATGGAGATGCTTCGAGACCATACTAAGGAAGTAGAGATAGAGGCGCGTGAGAAAGCTACCGTTCAGATAGCGCTCTCAACACTTTCTTATTCGGAGATAGAAGCAGCCATCAGCATATTTGGCGCTATGCAAGATACGGAGGATCTTATCGTTGCATCTAAGATCGCTGACAAGGTGGGCATCACTCGCTCTGTAATCGTGAATGCACTTCGTAAGTTTGAATCTGCAGGGCTTATAGAATCCAAGTCACTTGGCATGAAGGGCACATTCATCAAGATAAAGAATGAGCATCTGCTTGATGAGATAGAGAAACTCAAACATTGATACAAATATACTAAAGAGGCAGGAAGGATGAATCTTTCCTGTCTCTTTGCTTATATTGTATAAGACGAACGAAAAAAGCTTGGATATCTATAAAATACTGTCGATTAATCATTATATATTACAGATACTGTACATAATGGGAAAAAGGTCACTTTTTCAAAAAAATATATTTAGAGCTTTTTCTTAATAAAAAAAGATGGTAAAATGGATAGCGGTTATTTTTGCTTAAAAGAGGATTTAAAAGAAAAAACGTAGAAAATGACATATACGTGTGTGTGGTATGTTGGGAGGGAAAAGCCGTGCTGGAGAATATAGTTGCGAATAAACCAATCGATGTTATGGAGCGTGGATTACAGGCAGCAAATCTTCGTCAGGCAGTGACGGCTGATAATATAGCGAATGTCAATACTCCAAATTTCAAGAAAAGCAGCGTTATCTTTGAAGATATGCTTGCAAAGGAATTGGGATTGGATGATGATAAGAGGAAGCTGAAACTTGTTAGGACTAATGACAGGCATCTGCCAGTGCTTCCTCCAGGGAAAGTCTACGCGAAGACTCAGCTTGATAATTCTACCACGATGCGCGTCGATAATAATAATGTCGATATAGATAAAGAAATGGCAGGATTAGCAGAGAATCAGATATATTTTAATGCGTTGACGCGCAGCATAGGCTCTTATATGAGCCGAATTAAGAGTGTAATAACAAGCAGATAAATACGATTTTGTTATGAAAAGAGGGATATCATGAGCATGTTCGGCAATATAGAGGCATCTGCCTCGGGCATGACCGCGGAGCGTTTGCGCATGGATGTAATTTCCAATAATCTGGCTAATGCGAACACGACCAGAACAGCTGGCGGAGGACCTTATAAACGCCGCTATGTCGTTTTTCAGCCAAGAGATAATAATGACCCGTCTTTTTTGAAGATGCTTCGTGGACAGATAGATCGTTCACAGCCAGGGGATGGTGTCAGAGCAGTGGGGATAGGTACTGATAACACACAGGGACCACTTGTATATGATCCTGGTCATCCAGATGCGAATGCGCAGGGATATGTTGAACGTCCAAATGTGAATGTCGTTGCTGAGATGATTGATATGATTACGGCTTCAAGAGCTTATGAGGCTAATGCTACGGCAATCAGCTCGGCCAAGAGTATGGCTTCGCAGGCATTGAGCATAGGACGTAGCTGATAATGTTTTTTCATAATGATAGAAGGTGACGTAATGCAGGTAGAAGCATTGCAGATGACGCCGGTGCAGATGACCGGTGAAAGTCATCTGGGGGAGACGACCCCAAAGGAAGAAGCAAAGTCATTCGGTGATTGCCTCATTGATGCACTTAAAGAAACGAATGCGTTGCAGCATCGTTCCGATGAGCTTAATGAGGCATTGGCTGCAGGCAGGATAGATGATGTATCACAGGTGGTTATAGCGAGTGAAAAGGCAGAGATTGCTATGCAGCTCACTATGCAGGTTAGGAACCGTGCTGTAGAGGCATATCAGGAAATATCCCGTATGCAGATTTAATGTTATAGCGCTGAGATACGGCCGTCACATTGATGACAGCCGATAGATTGAAGATGCGAAGGGATTGAGATAATGGCAGATTGGAAAGAGCGGTATCTGCAGCTTTGGCAAAAATTCAATAAGCGTCAGCGCTATATGATAATCGGTGTTGCTGTACTTCTTCTGGTGGTCATACTTGGCACTAGCTTTTGGTATGGCAGCAAACCTGACATGGTACCTTTGTTTACCAATATGGAAACCAAGGATGCAGGGGAAGTTGCATCGAAGCTGAAGGAAAGCAAAGTCGAATACAAGGTGCAGCAAGGGTCAAAAGGCACTACTATTCTGGTGCCATCGGCTCGGGTCGATACATTGAGACTGGATCTTGCTTCACAGGGACTCCCACGCGGACCTAAGGGATTTGAGATATTCGATGACAGTAAGCTTGGTGTCACCGAATTCCAGAATAAGGTTAATTATTTGCAGGCATTGCAGGGTGAGCTGACGCGTACTATAGAGCAGCTGGATGCTGTTGAGAGCGCACGTGTTCATATAGTCCTTCCAGAGGACAGCCTGTATAAGAAGAATGAGAAGCCGGCAACAGCTTCTATAATGTTGCATATAAAGCCTAATCAGTCACTGAAGCGGAAGGAGATAAAGGGCATAGTCAACCTTGCTGCGCATAGCGTGCAGGGACTGCGGCCAGAAAATATCACTATCGTTGATGAGACAGGTAAAATACTCAATGATCCTGACGATCAGGAAGATGGCGTCAGCACGAAGACTGTTACCCAGATTGAAATGACCAAGAAGATGCAGGATAATATGACGAAGGATATACAGACACTTCTTGATCAGACTCTAGGTGAGGGTCGTGCAGCTGTTCGCGTTAATCTTGAGCTTGATTTCGATCAGCGCCAGACTGACAGCCAGACATATACACCAGTTGTCGATGATGCTGGAATAGTACGTAGCGAGCAGACGACCAACGAGACATATAATGGAACGTCTACGAACCCGGGCGGTCCTGCTGGCACTCAGTCTAACGTACCAGGCTATGTTGCAGAAGCTGGTAATTCCCAGGCGGATTACAGCAAGAAGGAAGCTACGCGCAACTATGAAGTAAACGAGGAGAAAAAGAAGGTAATCGCTTCTCCAGGGTCCATAAAGCGCGTTAACGTGGCTGTGCTTGTCAATGATGATGTTACACAGGCACAGCAGGATAGCATATTGAGATCAGTGACATCTGCCGCGGGTATCAATACCGACCGTGGTGATACGATTTCAGTTGAACCTTTGCCTTTCAGCACGGCTGCGGCAGATAGGCGCGCGGCCGAGGAGAAAGCTGCAAAGGATGCACAAAATCGCCTGTACGGCATGATCGCTGCAGGCATCCTGCTTGTGCTATTGATTATTGCGTATGCGATCTATGCGCGCAGAAAGAGAAAGCGTGAAGAGCAGGAAGCACTCGAGGAGCAGCAGCGTCTTGAGGCTCTTGCAAGGCAGCGTGAGGATGAGGAGCGTGCTGCAGCTATAGAGGCAGGAGAAGTAGCAGAAGAAGAGATGACTGAGGAAGAACTCCAGAACATGACGCAGCGTCAGGCATTGGATGATTTGATTCATCAAAAGCCTGCAGAGATGGCTATGCTTATTAAGACGTGGCTTTCGGAGGATGAGTAAATGGACGATATGTATGGTGAGGCTGAACTTACAAACGAACAAAAGGTCGCCATCCTCTTCATTGCACTTGGACCAGAAGATTCAGCCATTCTTTTCAAGCATCTGAGCGATGAAGAAATAGAAAAGATTACGCTCGAGATTGCAAATCAGAAGCAGGTTACGCCAGAACAGAAAACGGCTGTTATCAATGAATTTTATCAGATGGCGATGGCCAAGAACTATATCTCGACAGGCGGGCTTGAGTATGCTCAGAATGTACTCGAGAAGGCTTTGGGAGCAGAGAAGGCTCTAAATATCATCAACAGATTGACCACAAGCCTGCAGGTGCGGCCATTTGAATTCCTGCGTAAGACGGATCCATCGCAACTGATGAACTTTATCCAGAACGAGCATCCTCAGACCGTTGCGCTGATAATGGCGTATCTTGAGCCAGACCAGGCTGCAACGGTGCTTAGCTCCCTGCCTCCAGATCAGCAGGCAGAGGTCGCTAAGAGAGTCGCCGAGATGGATCGTACCTCACCAGACGTGATCCGCGAAGTGGAGCGGGTACTCGAAAGGAAGCTTTCATCTCTCGTTACACAGGATTTCACGGCTGCAGGCGGCGTAAAGGCTATAGTCGAAGTATTGAACCGTGTAGATCGTGCTACAGAGAAGAGTATCACGGAGACACTCGAGGTCGACAATCCAGAGCTTGCAGAAGAGATCAAAAAACTCATGTTTGTATTCGAGGACATCGTTCTGCTCGACGACCGTTCACTCCAGATGGTTTTGCGTCAGGTGGATACAAAAGACCTTTCACTGGCACTCAAGGCTACACCAAAGCAAGTCTCGGACAAGGTCTACAAGAATATGTCGAAACGAGCAGGCGATATGCTGCGTGAAGAGATTGAATTCATGGGTCCGGTTAAGATCCGAGATGTTGAGGAGGCACAGCAGAAGATCGTCAATGTCATCCGCTCGCTGGAGGACAAGGGCGAGATCGTTGTGTCCCGTGGCAAGGGAGACGAGATGATTGTCTAGGGTTATCAAGGCTGCCGTATGGCAGGAAAAGCCATGCGTTGTCGAGATACCAAAGGAATCTGAGCAGCAGACGGAAAGCATGGATGAGGAGCTGACGCCGGAGATTAAGGAGAATCTACTCGCCGGTATAAGAGAGAAGCAAAAACGAGCCGATGAGATTTTGAGGCAGGCTGGTATCGATGCCGATATCATAAGGCAAAAAGCGGAAGCAGAAGCTGACTCAATAAGAGCACAGGCTCGGGAGGAAGCTGAGACTGTAAAGCAGGATGCTATGAAGCAAGGTTATGATGAGGGCTTTGCTAAGGGCGAGCAGGATGGCATAAAAAAAGCTGAGGAAGCCTGCAGTGACAAGATAACAGAGGCGGCGCAAAAAGCAGAGAAGACGATTCATGATGCAGAGTATGCATGTGATGACTATGTTTCCAAGGCTGAGGATACGGTTGCGGAGCTTGCCATGCATGTGGTAGAGAAGATCCTGCCACAGCATTTCATAGATGTGCCACAGGTCTTATTGCCAGTTGTTCGCGATGCCATAAAGAATGTGCGCGATCAGAGTAGAGTAGTTGTTTCCGTGGCACCGGCTGCTTATGATATGGTGCTGATGGCAAGGACTGAGTTCCAGTCGATGCTTTCGGGCAATGCCGCGCTTGAGATACGGTCGGATGAGACATTAGGACCTGGCGACGTCATCGTAGAAACTCCGAATGGTACTGTAGATGCAAAACTTGCAACGCAGATGGATCTCGTAAAGCAGGCATTGTCTGATATGATGTCACAACATTAAGGATACAGCAGGGGGGTGACCAGCCATGAGAGATATAAATGTCATGAAGTTTATGGATGCAGTGGATGAGACTCATACCATGAAACTGACTGGCAGGATTACCCAGGTCATCGGGCTGGTCATAGAGTCTGAAGGTCCTAATGTAAGTATGGGAGAGCTCTGCTATGTAAGTTCTAGATTTGATGGCGTTGAGCCAGTTCCTGCAGAGGTCGTCGGTTTCCGCGAAGGAAAGGTACTCTTGATGCCGATAGGAGAAATGCAGGGGATTGGACCGGGCTGTGAAGTCGTATCTGCTCAACATACATTGAAGGTGAAGGTCGGTCCCGAAATCCTTGGGCGTGTGCTAGATGGACTAGGTCAGCCCATGGATGGGAAGGGACCGCTTCTTTGCAAGGATGAGTATCCTCTGCAAGCAGATCCTCCACAGCCACTCAAAAGACCACGCATACATGATTCGCTTTACGTTGGCGTTCGAGCCATAGATGGGCTGATAACCATGGGGCAAGGACAGCGTATTGGTATAATGGCTGGAAGCGGGGTTGGCAAGTCAACGCTGCTTTCTATGATTGCTAGAAATACAGAGGCTGACATAAGCGTGATAGCTCTTGTGGGAGAACGTGGCAGGGAGGTTCGAGACTTTATCGAGAGAGACCTCGGAGAAGAAGGATTGAAACGGTCTGTAGTCGTCGTCGCAACCTCAGATAAGCCTGCACTTGTGCGCATAAAGGGTGCGCAAACCGCGACTGCTGTTGCTGAATATTTTCGCGACCAGGGCAAGAAAGTCGTGCTTATGATGGATTCTGTCACACGATTTGCTATGGCTCAGCGTGAAGTGGGACTGACTGTTGGCGAACCTCCTGCAACAAGAGGATATACACCATCGGTGTTTGCGATGCTTCCAAGGCTGCTTGAGCGTGCTGGTACGAGTGATAGGGGCTCCATTACGGGGATATATACGGTTCTCGTTGATGGTGATGACATGAATGAGCCGATAGCAGATGCCGTCCGAAGCATCCTTGATGGACACATCGTGCTATCCCGAGCCATAGCGGCTCAGAACCATTTCCCGGCCATTGATATATTAGCAAGTGTCAGCCGTGTTATGGGGGATGTCGTTACAAAAGAGCATATTAAGGCTGCGCAGCAGATGAGAGCTCTGCTTGCCGTATACAAGGAGGCAGAGGATCTGATACATATCGGTGCATATGTTAAAGGATCCAGTAAGCAGATAGATGAGGCTGTATCTAAGATAGATAAGATCAATGAATTCCTTTGTCAAGGAATATTTGAGGTTACATCGTTTGAAGATACGGAGAAGATGCTTGAAAGTATTCAGTCGCAATGATCCTGAGCGGGAGGCATTGTAATGAAAAAATTCCGTTTTCAGCTTGAAACGCTGCTGAAGGTTACAAGGATGAAAAAGGATCAGGCGGAGGTCGCCTTTGCAGAGGCGTCCAAGCGCTTGACAGAGGCCAGAGACCGCTTGACAGAGCTTATGCAGGAAATGCAGCAGGGGCACCATGATTATGATGAGCTCGCTAAAGGCAAAATAACATTGGGAACCTTGATGGCGTACAATAGTTTCTTTGACTGGAAGCGTCAGCAGATAGAGCAGCAACAGCATGTTATCGTTGAGGCAAACGCAGAGAGGCAAAAAAAACTCAAGTTACTTATGGAAATCATGGCGAAGCTGAAAAGCATTGAGCAGCTGAAAGAAAAAAGGCTGCAGGAATATAAGGCGGAGCTTTTACATGAAGAGCAGAAAATGCTTGATGAGATTGGTTCTCAGCTTTATACAAGGGGTCATAGGAAAGAGGATGCTGTATGATGAACATTGATGGTATACAGGAAATTCAGAGTAGGATCAATGAGATTCAGCATAGGTTCGGAATGGTGCAGATGACGGGTGCACCGAGTTTCCAAAATACACTTGAACAAGAAATGGCGATAGAAAAGAAAAGTCCTGATACAGCACCCGCTAATACGCCCGTTGCAGACACTCCTCTATCTGCAAAGAAACCTGAAGATCCTGCGGTACGCGCATTTGCGGAGGCTGGTGATGTAGGCGGACCGTCTACAATAGAGAATATGATAAGACAATCTGCTATGAAGTATGGAGTAGATCCCAGGCTTGCAGATGCGGTAGCTCAGGCAGAGTCCGGTGGACGTCAGGAAGCAGTATCGGATGCAGGGGCAATCGGCGTCATGCAGCTTATGCCGGAGACGGCAGCAGGTTTGGGTGTGAATCCATACGATGCAGCACAAAACATTGACGGTGGTACCAAATACCTAAAAAGCCTGCTTGATACGTTTGGCGGGGATGTTCGTAAGGCGGTAGCCGCGTACAATGCCGGCCCCGAGGCTGTAAAGAGATACGGCGGAGTACCTCCTTATCAGGAAACGAAACAATATGTAGACAGGGTGCTTGATCTCTACAGGTAGTTTATATATTGTTTTATGCAAAGTTATAGTTTTTTCTGGAATGTACGATATATGATTAGAAAGGTGATATCATGGCGCGAGAGCAGGAGGTATATCTGCCAGATGATTTAGGCGAAGAAAAGAAGCCTGGCAAAGGAAAGCGGATATTGAAGATATTCCTTCTTCTTCTGCTGATTATAGTGCTAGTCATAGGTGGCTTCTTGCTTGGTGTGTATTTGAAGATATTCGATACGCAAGAAATGAACGAGAAGCTGGCACTTTACAATGTCCCTGTTATAGGACAATTCTTCGTGAAGCCTGGACCACCTGCTACGCAGGAAGAACCTGATCGTGAGACAGAGGAGCTTGAAGAGCCTGAGCCTGAGCCAGATGATCAGAAGAAAAAAGTCGTGCTTACGAAGAAGGACATCGAGCGCCAGCGTAAAGAACAGGAAGCAGCAGAGCGCAAGCGTGTATCCAAACTCGCTCGTCTCTATAATGAGATGAAGCCTAAGGATGCAGCCGCGGTTATGGATGACCTTGATGATGATATGGCGATTTCTATTCTACAGAGAATGGATGAATCACAGGCATCTGCTGTACTGAGCCAGTTTGAACCATCTAAGGCAGCAAGACTTACGCGCATTATGTATTCCGGTGCGCCGAGACGCGTAACCGACAACCAGTAACGCCTTTCTGATAGGAGGGAATGAAATGCAGACAACAATGAAGATCGATGCGGCTGTGAGCGTTTCTCCAAGCACACAGAAGGTATCGGCATCGAAGCCTCATGCGACATCCAGAAAAAACTCCAAAGGAAAAGCGTCAGGGCAGGGCGATTTCGACGATACTCTCAATAAGATAAAGGACGATGAGTCGGCCGATACGCCGGAGGAGAAGAAGCTGAAGGCTGTGGATGAACCGGCAGATGATGAGACAGCTGTGAATCCGCAAGCAACTGCAGCAGCACCCGCAGAGGTATCTGAAACCACGGAGGATAGTAGCCAGGATTCGGCTGCCGAACTGCTAGCAGCAGTAGACAGTGCTAAGCCACAAACAGAGGATGATGCACGCACTTCAGTAAGTATATCTCTTGATAGTATGCTCCCACAGGATGATACGGCTAAGGTACAGGCTGGTAAGAATAAGGGACTTTTGATGATGCTCTCTGGTAATGGCACGGTTGCGACTGCTGGGAAAGCGAGCAATCCACTTTCTGCTACGGCAAACACTCCAGATATTGCATTGGAAAATGTGAAGGAGATGAATGCAGAAGCAGGAATTATGCCATTTACGGAGAATGGGGAAAGTAATCCTGCAAAAGCATCGGTTAATACGGATGTAAGGATACCTAGTGGTATCGTTTCAGTTTCGACGATACCTGCCAATGATATTCCAGATACAATGCCTACGCAGAACCTGCAGTACACTCAGATCAATACACCTGAAGGTGTCGTACAAAATGCGCCTTCAAGCGCACAGACTGCTGTTTTGCAGACTGAAATATTACAGGATGAGGTGCTTGGGCAGACAGCTTCCAATGATACGAAAGCGCAGGGCACAACTGTTTTATCCGTTGAGACCAGGGTCAGCATGCCGCAGGCAAGTACTGCACAAAAAGCAGCTGTAACTGATGCAGGCGGAGTCGTTGCGGAGCTCGTCCCTACTCAAGGGAGCGTGCAGAATACCTCTGATTTGCCACAGCTGCATCAGCTGCAGCCTCAAGAGGCACAGCAACCCACAGTTCAACCTGCATCTATAGTGCAGACGTCATTGCAGGGAGACGGGCATAACCTGAACGGAGGAAATCCTCAGCAGCAGGGATTTGACATGACTGATGGAATGCAAGATGCCGATACGGGGTCAGGAAGCACAGATCTAAGACCACAGAATGGAGCAATACAGCAGTCATCTTTCCAGCAGTCCATGCAGGAAGTATCTGCAGCAGAGCAGCCGCAAGCTACGTCGCGTACTGCCAGGACCTACGATATACCGCAGCAGATTGTCGAGCAGGCTAGGCTCATAAGAGCAGACAGAGATGCTGAGATGGTGATACGTCTTAAGCCAGAACATTTGGGGCATTTGACATTACGCATATCAGTCACCGAAAATGGCTCTGTTAATGCTTCATTTCATAGTGATAATGCGCAGGTTAGGGCTATAATAGAAAGCTCTATGATTCAGCTAAGGCAAGATTTGCAGGCGCAAGGTATACAAGTTGATAAGATTGATGTTTATTCTGGACTTGGAGATGGATCTTTGCCGGACAGCAATCCTGGGCAACAGGGAATGGGACAGAGTGGTCGTCACTACACTGGACGCGATCAGGAAATGGGATATTCTGTTCTTGAAGATAGTGTCGATCCAATGCCTGCAGACGATACAGCAGATAATGAAGATGGGGTTGATTATCGCGTTTGATTGCGCGGGAGGTAATAAAGATGTCGAATACGCTTAATACTATCACGGTCGATGGCGTTACCTACGATGCAGCAGACTATGCAGCGTCTCAGAATGCATCCAATGTGAAGAAAAATTCTTCGTTGGATAAGGAGGCGTTTCTTTCGTTGCTCGTCACGCAGCTTCAGTACCAGGATCCACTGAGCCCAATGGATAACTCTGAATACCTTGCTCAGTTGGCGCAGTTCAGTGCACTCGAACAGATGACGAATGTCGCTGATAACCTTAGTAGCTTGTCTGATGTGGTAAAGAATATGGACACATCAGTGCTGGTTGGTCAGCTCAGCAGTATGATAGACAAGAATGTTACATGGTCTGATGGGCATAATGTGGTCAATAAAGGCGCAGTGAAGGGTGTCAGTATATCTGATGGTATACCGAGCCTCATAGTAGAGACAGCAGATGGTAAGCAGACTTCGGTGTCTGTCAGTGAGATAGTTCGCATAGATTCTGTAGCATGATTTTGTGAATAAGCATGGATGTATTATTGTGCGAGAGGAGCAGCTTCAATGATTAAGCTCACAAAATTTAATTCCAAGACAAATAAAAAAGGGGAATTCGTTCTCAATGCAGAAATAATAGAAACTATAGAGCAAACTCCAGATACTGTTATTACCCTGACGGATGGTAAGAAGCTCATTGTCGAGGAATCAATGGATGATGTTGTCCGCAAGACGATGGCATATCGCAGGGCTTTGCGCCAGTACTGAGACAGAATATCAGATGAGTTTATGAGGAGGATACGTTATGCCAGATGAACCAAAAGAAGGAACAGCGCAAGCTGCGCCTGAGCCCAAGAAAAAATCACCGATTATTTTGGTGGTTGTTCTGATAGTAGTCGGCCTGTTGCTGGCATGCGGGATTTCCTATGTTGTCACGTCAAAACTGATGGCCGATTCTGCGGCTGGTAGTGAAGCAGCCCACCACGACCCAGGTGTATTCATAAAGCTTGGCGATGCGAAGGAAGGCACGATTCTTGTAAATGTTGGCGGCATAAAATCTGGCCGCTTTCTGAAGGTAGGACTTGTTGTTGAGTTCAATCCAGGAAAGAAAGACAACATCGCTGATGGTGTCCTTACGCCTGCTGCAGCAACTAAGGTCAATGATGTGGCACTGCAGGTCCTGCGCAGCGTGAAAATCGATGAGCTTGATGCAAGTAAACAGGATGAGCTGAAGGCAAGACTCAAGGATGATCTCAATGCATCACTCGGATCGGGATCTGTATATGATGTGTATATAACGAGCTTCGTCCTGCAGTAATCTGCAGAATCATGTCAGGGAAGGAGGATGAAGCTTGGCAGATGACGTATTATCACAAAGCGAGATAGATAAACTGCTTTCTGCTATCTCGACGGGTGATGTATCAGCTGAAGAAATAAAAAAAGAAGATGAGCAAAAGAAAGTCAAGGTTTATGACTTCAAACGGCCGGATAAGTTTTCTAAGGATCAGATTCGCACACTTTATATGCTCCATGAGAACTTTGCAAGGTTGCTCAACACTTATCTTTCAACTCATCTGAGGACAATGGTCAATGTGGAGGTTGCATCTGTAGAGCAGCTTACATATCAGGAATTCATCCAATCGCTGACCAATCCGAGCGTAATCGGAGTGGTAGCTGTCCCACCGTTGAAGGGCAATATCATTATGGAGATCAATACAGGGATCTCATTTTCAATTATCGATAGAGTACTTGGTGGTAAAGGCGAGAATACAATTAAGCCTAGGGTGCTCACGGAGATAGAGATTGCCATCATGCGGCGTGTGATAGATCGTGCGCTTGACCAGCTTAAAGAAGTCTGGACCAACGTCGTGAGGTTTGAGCCAAAACTTGAAGCAACTGAAGATAATCCACAGTTCGTTCAGATTGTCCCACCAAGCGATATGGTTGTTATAATAACATTGCAGATGAAAGTCGGCGATGTAGAAGGCTTTATGAATATCTGTATGCCTTATTTGGTACTAGAGCCAGTCATGTCTAAGCTGACTACTACATTCTGGGTTGCTTCATCTGTTTCAAGGGAAGACAATCCTGAGCAGGTTGAAGTACTTAAGAGGCGTATAGAGAAGACATATGTGCCTTTCATCGTGGAGTTAGGGGAAATCAATATCTCCATCCGCGAGTTCCTGACATTGGGATTTGGAGATGTATTGCAGCTTGATACCAAGGTTAAAGATGAGTTGCGATGCAAGGTTGGTACACATACCAAGTTTTATTGTAGGCCAGGAACATCAGGGAAGAGATCTGCGGTACAGATTACACGCGTAGCCCCGGAAGGAGATGAAGATACTGATGAGTGATGATTTGATCTCGCAGGAGGAGATAGATGCACTGCTGAAGGGAAACCTGGGAGGCGGGGATGCTCCAGCTGCAGACGAACCTGCCTCAGGTGCAGCTGCAGCGGATGCACCTGAGGCAGATGCTGCTGAAGCTGGCAGTGTCGCTGCTGATGAAGCATCTGTCTCTGCTGTGACAGGAGTCGAGCTCACAGATATTGAGAAAGATGCCCTGGGTGAGATAGGTAATATCTCC
>OMZT01000003.1 GCA_900315615.1 uncultured Veillonellaceae bacterium
AGCACAGGCGAATCAGAATCAAAGCAGTGTGTTGTCTCTTCTTCAGTGACGAGTTTTGTATATTGGGTATAATGAAAATGCTGCAGGTAACGGCAGCATTTTTGTTGTCAGTATATGAATGATTAGAACTTATCCGAATGATAATATCTTGCAATTATCCGATTACTGTAGTAAAATAATACAAAACAATAAATTGAAGTTTTTGTAAACCGTTTACCAGATGCTTTTTTGATATATGGTAGTGTCGCAGGGGGCAGAGATATGTTTTTGGAAGAGAGACAGCAATGCATACTCGATATGCTTGTACGTGATGGCAAGGTACGTGTGAAAGAGCTTTCCGATAAGTTTAAGGTGACAGAGGACTGCATCCGTAAGGATCTGGGTGCATTGGAGAAGCAGGGGAAGCTGAAGCGTACGTATGGCGGTGCTGTCGTGCTTCGCGAAAATATGCATGCGATGGAGCTTTCACAGCATAAGAATATCGATATAGAGGCAAAGCGTAAGATAGCGCAGGCGGCTGTGCGGCTGATTCATGACAAGACGATGGTATTCCTCGACATATCGACGAGCAATCTTGCGATAGCGGAGCTTCTCGTGCGCGATCAGCGCGAGATCACCGTCGTGACGAACAGCATAGATATCCTCGTGGTACTGGCTCACAACCCGCGTATCCGGCTGGTATTCGCTGGCGGTGTGATAAACAAGAGCCGTGATGGCTTCTGGGGCGGTATGACGCTCGATTTCATCTCACGCCTGAAGCCTGATATCGCTTTTGTCGGTGCTGTCGGCGTCGATGTGAAGGAAAATTCCGTGTCGACGTACGATATAGAGGATGGTATAAACAAGGCGGCTATCATCCGCTCATCTAAGCATGCATATGTTGTCGCGGAGGCGCGCAAGCTTTCGACAGATGGCAACTATAATTACGCAACGCTCGATACACTATCTGGTATCATCACCGATACGCTGCCGGCAGAGGATATATGCAAGGCGGCTGCCGATTATGGCATACAGATCGTACTGCCATGATAGATGGCAGTGGGATTTTTGTAAAGCGTGGAAGATATGCGCGCTCTATAGGATCAGGGGGCGGCTGGCATAGCGATAGCTCTTTCTGGGGACGGCTCTACGATATGCTTTGCCGTGTTCTGAAGGTCTATGCCTTCCTTTTGGTGATGTTCACGCTCATGCGCATGGCGTTCATTATTGGCCTAAACAGCTATATGGCGCAAAATAGCGGCATGGCAGATGTGCTTCACGCATTATGGCGGGGCGCCCGGCTCAGTATGCAGAGCACGGGCGTACTTGTGCTGCCATTTATCATAGCGGGACTAGTGTTCTTCCTCATATCGAAGAGGGCGGAAAGGGCAGCTTTTAAGGTCATTGCCGCAGCTGAGATGACTGCGCTATCGGTGCTTTTCGTCGCCAGCTTCCCATTTTATCGCACGTTCCGTTCTGGCTTCAACCAGATGGTATTCATCGGTGCGAATGAGGACTGGACGGCTCTTTTCTGGACGATGATGAAGGAATACTGGCTGCCTGTGAGGCTTGTTGTGGCTCTGCTGCTCGCATATGTGCTGTGGCGCATGCTGATGACATTTCTCGATCATCGCATAGGCCCGGAGCTTCCACGTATGCCCATCGTGATCCGCTATGTGGGGCGACTTGCATTCCTTTATATGCTTTATCTTCTCGGACTGCTGTCGGTATACGGTGGCAGCCTCGGCTGGCAGACGGGTGTGAACTGGGAAAATGCCGGCGAGACGAAAGATGATTTTCTGAATGAGGCAATCCTCGATGATGTACAGATGCTGTATCGGGGCTATGAGATAAACCATCGGAACCATTCTTCAAACGGATTGGACTTTACAGCTGCTGATGTGAAGCGGCTCGCAGCGAATCTTCGCGGTATGGAAGCGTCATCGGATAATCTCGATACGTATCTTGGACGTGAAGCGCCTGGACAGGTCATGGAAAAGCCGCGTCAGGTATTCGTGATCATCGGTGAGAGCTATGCGTCGTGGCCTCTCATCGATAAATATGCACAGCTTCATATAGCAGATCCGATGAAGGAGATCATTGCAGAGGATGATACGGATGTATGCTATACATTGCTGCCGAATGGAGCGAGCACTGTTTCAGCGATGACCGGTATCGTGACAGGATTTGCCGACGCCAACTTGTATCTGACGACCATGGAAGAAGCCTATGCTGAGCCTTATCCATGTGCGAGTGCGCCTATCATGGAGGAGCTTGGCTACAGTACGAGCTTCTGGTATGCGGGACCAGCTACATGGGAGAGTATAGGACAGTTCGTGCGGGCGCAGGGCTATGACAGCTTTCATGGGCGTGGTGATTATGGGGACGTGCCCGGCAGCGTGTGGGGCGTAGATGATGCGTCGCTTTATCGTGCGGTGCTCGATGGAACACCGGTTGATAAGCAGACGTTTACGGTGATACTCAACGTGTCGAATCATTCGCCATTCACGGTTGACCTCGAGAGGGAGGGCTTTCCACGGGAAAGGGTTCGTGCGGCACTACCGGAAGGAGCGCGTGATGACGAAGAGCTCATAAAGCAGCTAGGGCATTATTGGTATGAAAGCCGTGAGATGGCTTCATTCATAAAAGCATTGAAGCGTAAATATCCAGGTTGCCTGATCGTTGCAATCGGAGATCATGCGGATCGCTATAACATCGAGAAGAACCCAGCCATGTACGAGCGGTATGCGGTGCCGTGCATCATAACAGGCGCTGGCGTTATGAAGGGGATGTTGCCAGAGGATGCGGCTGGGAGCCAGATAGATGTCATGCCTACTATTATAGATATGATTGCTCCTGCGGGATTTAGGTACTTGTCTATCGGGCAGAGCCTCTCATACAATAAGATGGGTGTGAACTACGGATTCTGGATCACGCATGGTGCTATCGGAAAGACGGATGTGCTGCCTATAGAGCCATATCCGACGCTTGAAGGCGAGCCAGGCTACGTTGATGCGGCGCGTCTCGATCAGTACATAGACGCGGTTAGGGCCGTGTCATGGTACCGCGCAAAATACGGTGCCGAGATCGATGAGAGTAAACTTGTCGGCAGGTGATATGAGATGAAAGATGATAGTGGGCTGTATCAGGCACTGAAGGCCTTTGCGTTCCTTGGGAGCATAGGCGTTTATTTCTGTGTGGTCGTCGGGATTTTCGTCTATCTGGGAAGCCTTGCCGATGACTATTTCATGACGGGTATCAGGTGCAAGTTCGCCGGGATTATCATAGGAATATTAGTTGCGATATGGTCTACGATCAGGCAGGTTCGTATCATACAGAAGAATGTGAAAGACTAACGGGGGCACCTCGATGGATTATGGAAAGGTATTGAAGACGTGTGGAGGCGTGGTATGGCTCGGAGCGCCTGATGGATCTGTAGAGAAGGTACCTTTAGAGGCATTCGGCTTTGACCCACAGGAGGGTGACTGGGTGCGCCGCATAGACCATGAAGCCACAGGAAAGGAGGAGCAGGCTCTCTACTTTGCTGCTGATCGTGATGAGCTGATGCGCGGCGGTGGTGCACATGTCAGCTCACCACGCAGATATGTGCGCACGGCCGCGGCTGTCCTTGCCGGATGTGCTGCCGCATTGATCATCATGAAGCTTTTGGGTCTATAAAAAATACTTGCCATGACTGCAGCATAATGATACAATCTTTTTTATGTGGGTATATGTCTATAATGCTTTTTTATGCTTTTTTATAGAGAGGAACAATCAAGGCAGATGGAAAAGCTCGTAATAAATGGTGGCCGCAGACTCAGCGGCAGAGTGAAGATAAGCGGAGCCAAGAATGCTGTACTGCCGATTATCGCGGCAACGCTTCTTGGGCAGGATGCTCCGAGCCGGCTTGACGAGGTGCCGGCACTAGAAGACGTGCGCACGATACGCGAGGTGCTCGAGAAGCTCGGCGTAAAGGCGGCATTTGATGCGGATAAGAATACGTTCACGGTTGATGCGTCTGTCATCGGCAGCTCAGAGGCACCTTATGATCTCGTGCGCAGGATGCGTGCGTCATTCCTCATCATGGGACCTCTCCTTGCGCGTTGCGGCAGGGCGAAGATATCACTTCCGGGCGGCTGTGCTATCGGTACGAGACCGATAGACCTCCACCTCAAGGGCTTTGAGGCACTAGGTGCGAAGATAGAGATAGGTCATGGCTTCATTGAGGCCGCTGCACCTGATGGACTTAAAGGCACGCATATCTATCTGGATTTTCCGAGCGTGGGTGCGACGGAGAATATACTGATGGCGGCATCGATGGCAGAGGGACAGACCGTTATAGAGAACCCCGCGCAGGAGCCGGAGATAGTCGACCTTGCCAACTACTTGAATGTGATGGGCGCGCGTATTCGCGGTGCCGGCACGAATGCCATAAAGATAGATGGCGTGACAAAGCTTACCGGGCGCGATTATACCATCATCCCTGACAGGATAGAGGCTGGTACGTACATGGTGGCAGCCGCGATGACGCAGGGAGATGTACGCATAGACAATGCGATCAGTGAGCATCTGAAACCGGTCATAGCGAAGCTGAAGGAGGCCGGCGCGCATATAGAGGAGGATGTCGATTCCATCCATGTATGGGCAGATAAGAGGATGAAGGCTGTCGATATAAAGACGATGCCGTATCCGGGCTTCCCAACCGATATGCAGGCACAGTTCATGGCCATGCTCGCAATCTCAGAGGGGACGGGGCTCGTGACGGAGACCGTCTTCGAGAACCGCTTCATGCATGTGGATGAGCTCAAGCGCATGGGCGCAAACATCAAGATTGATGGCAGGACATCTGTCGTTGAGGGTGTGGCGAATCTTACAGGGTGCCAGGTGAAGGCGACAGACCTTCGTGCTGGTGCAGCAATGGTGCTTGCAGGACTCGTCGCAGATGGCGAGACGCAGGTCGGATATATACATCATATAGATAGAGGATATGATCATCTCGTCCAGAAGCTTGTAGGGCTTGGCGCAGATATCAAGCGCGTGAAAGAATGAACGTTCTTTTCTCATGAGATTCTAGTACATTTCCAATATTTCTGTGGCATGATATTGGAATATGCTTATGAGGTGATTCGAGAATGTATTCGATGGAGATAGGAGAAACGGCATGGGGGTTATAGACAGTCCAGTACGGCTGCGGCATATAGAATGTCCAAACCGTGTAATTCGCTCCGCGACACATGATTTCCTGGGGACAAAGGATGGCCATATGACGGATGCGGAGTATGCTATGTATGAAGGCTTCGCTTCTGGTGGGGTTGGCCTCATCATCACGGGGCATTGTTGCGTGATGGATGGCGGGCTGGCGAATAGAGACCAGACGCGCATATCGGATGATAGCTACATCGAGCAGTTCAGGCGCCTGGTTGATATCGTCCACTCACATGGAGCGCTTATCGTACCGCAGATCAGCCATGCGGGCCCACGTGCCGTCGATACAGATGACTTTGCAGATGCAAGCGCAGGCGAGGTGCGCCGTGACCGTATGGCAAGAGCTTTGTCTGTGACTGAGATAGAGGATATAGAAAAGGCTTTCATCGCGGCAGCTTACCGTCTAAAGAAGGCAGGAGTCGACGGTGTCCAGCTTCATGCGGCACATTCGTACTTGCTGTCGCGTTTCATCGACCCGACGTTCAACCATCGTGAAGATGAATACGGAGGCTCAGTTGGGAACAGGTTCCGTATCGTCGAGAATATCGTTTGTGGCATAAAGGAAACGTGCGGGGATGATTTCCCTGTGCTGATGAAGATAAACAGCGACACGAAGGCCGATGATGAGGCGTACGCAGAGGATCTCAAATGGATAGTGAAGCATAGCTATGATATCGGTATCGAGCTGGTGGAGTTCTCTGGCGTGGACTTCATCAATCTGCCGCGCATGGACAGGCTGTTCTACCTGGAGCGTGCTGCGGCAATGAAACGCGTGGTGCCAAAGATGCCGATGAGCCTTGTCGGCGGCGTAAGGTCGCTTGCAGAAATGGAGAAGGTCATAGAGAGCGGACTCGATATGGTGTCGCTTTCACGTGCGCTTATCGCTGAGCCGGACTTTTTAAAGCAGGTGCACCGCGATACGGAGCACCAGTCGCCATGCCTCTCCTGCAATCGCTGCTTCGTTCTCCCAAACATGCATCCGGGTGTCAGATGCGTGCGAGAGTGGAAGAAGATCCGAGATCGCCGTAAGGCCATGAATAACTGATGCGATCATAAAGACGGTCTGCTATATACAGTGCTAGCACGCTGTATGTAACAGATCGTCTTTTGCTGTGCGGAAATATGTTTGAAACCGATACAAGGATGTCTTTCGTGAAATGACAGCTGTCTATATAATTCAGAAATTTACTTCTTTGAAAAGAAAATAAGTTTACATATTGACACTTGTATACATGAGTGCTATAGTATACTTCACAAACAAAGAGCCGCCGCAGGTATACACCACCATGACGTATGGATGCATGGACGCTGTAGCTGCAGGCTTCATGGCTCAAAGCAGGCTTTATTTTTTATATATGAGAAGGGGAGTCTTTTGTATGAGTGGACTGGCAGTTGTCGGCTTTGCGATGGTCGTCTTTGTCGCCGGCTATATTTTTTACGGACGCTGGCT
>OMZT01000063.1 GCA_900315615.1 uncultured Veillonellaceae bacterium
CGAATGTCTGGCTAAATGCCGCTATGTCTTGAGAATCTAGCATCTCACGCCGCTTTTTCCATCCTCTAAGCGCGAGGCGCATCGGTATGGCCATGCGAAGTGCCTGGGGCAGTCCGGCGGTCTCTATGGCGCTTCTTAGCGAGGGGCTTTTCTCGAGGAAAAGCTTCGTCCAGTCTAGAGAGGCAGGTTTTTTGATGCCGCCTGATGTTTCAGGAGCCTGTGTGGTAGAGTCCGTTTTCATGTGTTTTTTTAGGAAATCTTGCATCGCTTCCGGCGTGAGGTCATTTTTCAGCAGGTAATCATCTATGCCTAGCTGCATGGCTTCTTTTACGTAGGCGAAGTCGTCGTGGCAGCTCAGCACGAGTATATGCCCCGCGTAGCCCTGCTCATGTAGTGATTTGATGAGCCCCAGCCCGTCCATCACGGGCATACAGATATCGGTGAGCAAGAGGTCGGCACCAGACGTTTGTATGAGGTCCAGTGCTTCACGTCCGTTCGAGACATCTCCTGCGACGTCGATGCCGTATTCATTCCATGGGAGAAGCTGCCTAAGATACATGCGCACGAGAAAATCATCGTCGGCAATGACCATCTTTTTCATGTTAATTCACCGCTCCTTCCATGTTTTCCAGGAAATCCGATACATTGTCTTTCGTGATCAGGTCGTTTTCTATGATCACGTCATCGGGTGATGTGCCGTTCTCGAGCGCGGTTATTATTGACTGCACAGCGAGTCGGCCTTCTGCCTCTGCGTCTTGAGATACCATCGCGGCGATCTGGCCATTCTTTACGGCGAGCAATGTGTCTGCCTGTGCATCTACGCCTATTAGGCAGAGGTTGTGGCCTGAGTTTGCCATGGCATCTGCCGCACCGAGGGATATCGGCGTGCTGGTCAGGAAAAGCCCTTTTAGCTCTGGGTGCTGCTTCATCATCGCTTCGGCTTGTGAGGCAGAGCGCTTAAAGTTCGCTTCATCGGAAATGGCGGCTGCAAGGGTCAGCCCCGTTTCACCTTGTATGACTTCGGTGAAGCCTCTGAGGCGCTCTCTATGGGCATGTGAGCGCTGACTGCCGGCAAGTACACCGACGGATGAGCCAGCTGGGAGTCTTTCGGCCAGTGCCTTTGCGGCCTTGCGTCCTATCTCGTAGTTGTCCGAGCCGACGTAGGGGACGCCTGGTACTTGCTCGTCGATCGTAAGGAACACGATACCACGCTTTGCAGCCTCAGATGCATATGATGCGCTCTTTTGCCAGTCGACGGGAGCTACGATCAGTGCGTCGAAGCCGCCGTCGATGAGTTCATGTATGATCCTGTCCTGGCTGTCGAAATCTGATTCGCTGTCTGGTGCGAGTACGACGAGACCTATGTGCTGGTCTCGTGCTTCTGCCTGCATTCCAGCGCGTACAGCCAGCCAGTGCTCGCTGTCCATCGCTTTCAATACGACGCCAATCTTATAGTGCTGCCTTGGCATGGCATCTTTTGGCCGGCTGTGCAGTGCGGCGGCAGAGATGATCATGGCGAGAATCATTGCGACCGCCAGTATGGCGAGAACGGCCGACCATAGCGTTTTACTTCTCATTCTGCCGCCTCCTCAGATGTATGATCGTTTGCCGGCAGGTACAGGCTTGCGCGGGTGAATGTGCTGCCATCGCTTTCGTATACCAGCCTGCCCTTCGTACCGTAGTAAAGCCTAAGCCTTTCGCGGATGTTCTCTATGCCGATGCCCGAAAGCCCACCGTGGCTTCGTGTGTTTTCCACTGTGCTGCCCGTGACTTTGTTCAGGCGCGCCAGCGTCTTCGCATCTAGTCCCTGACCGTCGTCTTCGACTTCGAGGCAGAGGAGGCCAGCCTTCCTGCTGGTGCGGACTGAAATATGGCAGAATGGCTTCTTTTCGCTAGGACCATGCAGTATGCTGTTTTCTACGAGCGGCTGGAGTATCAGGCGCGGTACACGACACGTTCTTGTGTTGTCAGCGATATCGAACTGTACGTCAAATGTGTCGAGCATGCGGAATGTCTGCAGACGTACATAGCTTTTGAGGACGTCGAGCTCCTCGTCGAGCGTTGAGAATGATCCCTTGCGGTTCAGGCTCGCCTGAAGGACGCCGACAAAGTCCGCCAGCAGGTTGCCGATGTTCTTCGCACCTTGCAGCATGGCCGCGAAGCGGAGGGAATTCAGCACATTATATATGAAGTGAGGGCGTATCTGATATTGCAGGGCGTTGAGCTCTGCCTCCTTCTTGGCAGCCTTCTCTGCGGCGAGGTGGTCTACCATTGATCCGATCTGTGCTAGCATTTGGTTGAAAGCCGTTGCAAGATAGGCTATCTCATCGTGCCCCGTCACTTTGGCGCGTACGGAGATATCGCCGTCCCCGGCACGCTTCATGACGCTTGCAAGCCGCTCGACAGGCTCCGTGAGGCGTCCTGATACGAAGTATAGCACGAGTGCAGACAGGCTGAGCAGGAATAAGACACCGAGGAAAACCATGCCCTGCATCGCGAGAAGCCTGCTTTCGAGTATCGTATGACTTGAGAGCAGACACATATTGACACCCGAAAACGGCATTTCGCCCATCGTGAACGTATATCTGCGCCCTCGTAGCTCCATCACATGCTTGAACGCATCG
>OMZT01000064.1 GCA_900315615.1 uncultured Veillonellaceae bacterium
CGCAACAATGCACTAACGAAAATGTATCACGACTAAACAATACACATTCATTTTACAACGTAAATGCATGCGCCGCAAGAAGAAAAATTCTCATGTTCCTCTCATATAGGGCTAAAATCTATTTAAAAAAACACGTCTATACTAACACAATAAAAGTGATAACCCTGATCTGTTTATCAAATAAACGGGTCATCATGAGGAGGAATACATCATGAATAACGATATCGTATCTATGAAGAAGAACGATCCGAATTACGCTGAAGTTCTCAAAACCATACAGGAATCACCTGTTAAGCGTGAGCACGGTAATATTCCGACCATCGCACATGAGGCAGACAGCTTCTGGGATATTTTCGCAGAGCAGTGATTAAAGGGCACTAAGCAGGCAATAAGCCTGCTTTTTTTATATATCAAAAACAACCGTACATATATTTACACTAGCTGCACGTACCACCATGCAGCCACCAGATAAAAAAATGTATCAGAGTGAATCACAACCGATCCTGCTCTGATACATTTTTTAATATAATAATGCATTCAACAGTTCCTGCATTGTGCTGCCTAACACAGGGTGTACAAGATCTGGAGCGATTTCCGTCATAGGTCGAAGCACAAACTCTCTGTTTTCCATATCTTTATGCGGTAATGTAAGTTCAGGTGTATCCATTATTACATTTGGATAAATCAGGAGATCGAGGTCTATGTTCCTCTCTCCCCAATGACGCTTACGTTCCCTTCCCATGCACCTTTCGATGTCCTGCATCGTGTGAAGGAGGTCAATCGGCTGCATATCTGCTGAAACCTCTGCCACAGCATTAAGGAAATCTGGCTGATCTGCGACGCCATATGGCTTTGTCTCATAGAATTTGCTTTTCTTTATGATATGCACGCTAGATTCTTCAAGCATATCCAAAGCCCGCTTGAGATTGCCCTCTCTGTCTCCTATATTCGACCCAAGCGCAATATAGATGCCATTCACTTCATCGCCTCCATCATCTTTATGAAACGTATCGTTTCACGTACATCATGCACGCGTATCATGGAGCATCCTGACTCAACGGCACGTGCCGCAATAGCAAGCGATCCTTCTAAGCGCTCCTCGGTGGGGAGGTCGAGTATATCACCTATCACACGTTTTCTCGACGCTGCCAGCAGCACGGGATATGCTCCTCCAGATAAAGCCTCCAGCCCCTTCAATAGTTCCAGATCTTGGGCACGGCTCTTGCCGAATCCAATGCCAGGATCCAATATGACCTTCTCAGCAGGGTATCCCTTTAACCCAAGCCCATTCGCTTGTTTGGAAAGGCTGCCCACAACTTCACGAACAATGTCAATATCATTATCCTTTTCATATGATGGCGAGGCTGCACTGCCGAATGAATGAACCAGTATAGATGGTATCTTATTGTCGAGCGCCAGTTTCTCCATATCCGGATCACCCGAAAAAGCTGTGACATCATTCAAGATATCTGCCCCTGCCATAAATGCTTCCTCAGCAGTCCTTGCATGCCATGTATCAACACTTATGACAGCTTCTGGGTACAGGCTCCGTATTCTCTTTATGACAGGAACCACGCGCTCAATCTCTGTATCCACGGATACGGGCTTCGACCCAGGTCTTGTAGACTCGCCTCCGATGTCAAGCAGATCAGCACCATCTTCAAGCATACACCCAGCTGTCTCCACTGCACTATCAGCATCCCTGCGGGAACCCGCGTAAAAAGAGTCCGGAGTGACATTTATGATTCCCATCACGAGGCAGCGGTCATAAGTGATCGCACGTCCATCTGACAATACAGTACGTTTCTGCTGCCTGGACAGCGCGCTTTTAAGCTCCTCAGATATCTCGGCCAGACCGAAATACGGCATAAGTTTCAGCTTATCCATGAGCCGTCTATAATGCTTTTCTGTACCTAAAAGTACGATATCCTCTACCTCTGTCGAACAGGTGATACTGCCGAAAGGCGTTGCACAATCCCCACCAGCTGCAAGCATTTCCTGCTTGATGATATTCCCGGCAGGCGTACGCACGTCCGTCAGCTTGAATGGGATAATCTCGCTCTTCCTCTGCAGTATAT
Organism: uncultured Veillonellaceae bacterium; assembly: GCA_900315615.1. Classification (GTDB taxonomy): domain Bacteria; phylum Bacillota; class Negativicutes; order Selenomonadales; family Selenomonadaceae; genus RUG114. The sequence goes on from OMZT01000064.1 coordinate 2,079, forward strand.
CTACAGCTCCTGAAGCCATGTGTAATCTTTCAAGTTCATGCAAAAGTGCAGCTCTGCTTATACTGTAAATCATGTATGTCAGTTCCCCCGATAGACACAACCATTTGATTCCGTCTCCCAAATCTCTACTTCATCAAGCTTGCGTGATTCGGTATCAATACATGGTTTGAGCGTATTCCATACCCATATGGCAATATTCTCTGCACTTGGAACATCAAATATATCATTAAGCATCTTATGATCCAACTGCTCTATGACCTTTTCATTGACGATCTTCTTCATCTCGGCAAAATCCATAACCATACCTTCATAATCCGGCTTGCCATCTACCTTTACAGACATCCTATACGTATGCCCATGAAGACGCTCACATTTACCATGATAGCTTGGGAGATAATGCGCTGCATCAAATGTGAACTTTCTTATAATCTGCATGATTCTTTTTCTCCAAAATTTCTTCGACTCTGTCAAGTAGCAAACCCGCAAGCTTGGACTTAAGCATCATCGGAAGCTCTTCGACACTGCCATCGCGTCCAAGGAACCTGACTATATTGGTGTCCGTATTGAAGCCTGCACCCCTTCTTGTCACATCATTTGCCACAATAAGATCCAGGTTTTTCTTTTCAAGTTTGTGTCTAGCATATTCCAAAAGGTTCCGCGTCTCCGCAGCAAATCCTACAAGGATCTGGTCATTACGCTTCTTTTTCCCCAGCTCCATCAATATGTCTGGATTTTTTTCAAGAACTAATGTGAGTGTATCATCATCCTTCTTGATCTTATGCTCTGACACATTCTTAGCATGATAATCAGCAACTGCCGCAGCCTTTATGACGATATCTGCCGAATCAAAACGATCCATGACAGCATCTCGCATTTCCTTTGCGCTCTCGATCCTCACGACTTCACTTACACCGATGGGATCGGGCAGCGCAGACGGTCCTGAGATCAAAGAGACGATTGCTCCACGCCTTGCAGCCTCTAAAGCAACTGCATATCCCATCTTACCCGACGACCTATTGCCTATATATCTGACAGGGTCTATCGGTTCAATGGTACCAGCAGCTGTAACGAGTACATGCCTACCGCTAAGGCTCGTTCTCTCTTTGAAAAGCTCCTGCACCTCATCTACGATCTGGTTTGGTTCTGGCAGCCTGCCGACTCCACTTGAGCCACATGCGAGATTGCCGCTTGCAGGCCTGATCTCAATCCAGCCACGACTAACAAGCTTACGTATATTTTCCTGAGTGACAGGGTTCTCATACATGGCAGTATTCATAGCAGGTGCCATAACGACAGGCGCATCGGTAGCAAGCAGCATCGTCGTGAGCATGTCGTCTGCCATGCCACAAGCTGCCTTCGCTATAAAATTCGCAGTCGCTGGCGCGATAAGCACCAAGTCAGCCATTTTTGCCAATGCTATATGTTCTACATTGTATTCTGGCACATCAGCCCACATCGTGTCAGTCACTGAATGTCCCGTTATTTCACGGAAAGTAAGTGGTGTAATGAAGTTTTCCGCGCCACGTGTCATTACGACATGTACCTCTGCACCAGCCTTCTTCAAGCGACTGGCAATCTCGACGGACTTATAGGCTGCTATGCCACCAGTCACGCCGAGAACAATCTTCTTATTTTCAAGCATTACTTCAATCCTGTGTTCCATCAGCACGGCGATATGTGATCTTGCCTTCTGCTATCTCCTCAAGTGCATTCGTCACATTCTTAGTAGATTTATGTGCGTCATCGACCTTTGCCTCAGAGCCATCTATCATCTGGCGCGTACGCTTTGCAGCAAGGACGACTAGTGTGTAGCGGCTGTTGACAGATTTAAGCAGGGTATTTATTGATGGTGTGACCATATCCATGATATCATTTCCTTTCAAACTATCATATCATCACGAATCTCAAGCTCCATAGTTGAGTTTTTTCTCGTTTTCAAGCTTCTCAAACAAGTCCATATTGCGTACTACACGTCTATGCTCGGCATCAATGACCATCGCAATACGCTTAACTGCAGCATCAACAGTATCGTTGACTACAACATAATTATAGTTTTTGCCGACCTCGATTTCGTTGACAGCATTACCCAGGCGCCGTTTCAGGCTCTCATCAGTCTCAGAACCACGCCCACGGATCCTTTCCTCCAAAGTCTTCAGGCTTGGTGGAAGCAGAAATATATACAACCCCTCCGGAAATTTCTTTTGGACATTCATAGCTCCCTGCGTATCTATCTCGAGCAAGATATCCTGCCCATCAGAGAGTTTCTCCTGTATTTTTTTTAGCGGTGTACCATAATAATTACCATAAACGTTTGCCCATTCCAGCAACTCACCGCGATTTATCATCTGCTCAAACTGTTCCTTTTTGAGGAAATAATAATTTTCCCCATCTTTCTCTCCTTCTCGTGGACTGCGTGTCGTTGCTGAAATAGAATATGCTATTTCTGGATGCGCCTTAAGTAACTCGTCGCAAACCGTGCCCTTTCCTGTACCGGAAGGACCCGATACAACTATCAAAAGCCCCTGTTTTTTCATATTCAATCTTCATCTCCTGCTGTATTGACTGCTGCTTCTTCTCCAGAAATCCGATGTGCCATTGTCTCCGGCTGTACCGCTGAAAGTATGACATGTCCACTATCTGCGATAATTACAGCACGTGTGCGTCTGCCATATGTTGCATCTATCAGTTGTCCACGATCCCGCGCATCCTGTATGATACGCTTTATCGGAGCTGATTCTGGACTGACGATAGACACGATCCGATTCGCTGATACAATATTCCCAAATCCTATATTGATCAGCTTGATATCCATTTAGCACACCTCACTCGATATTCTGTACCTGCTCACGCAGCTTCTCGATCTCGCTTTTTATGTCAACCGCTGTATGTGATGCCTCCGCTGAATTAGCTTTTGATGCCGCTGTATTAACTTCTCGATTCATTTCCTGTATAAGGAAATCCAGCTTACGCCCCACAGGAACAGACTCCGTCATGATCTTTCTGAATTGATCTATATGGCTCCTCAGCCTTGTAATCTCCTCTGTATAATCGACCTTATCTGCATACATTGCAGCTTCTTGGATAATAAGTGACTTATCGATCTCGTCACTAGAAAGAAGATCCTCTATAGATTTCAGTATCTTTTCACGATGACTACGAACAATATCAGGTGCAAAGCTCTCAAGCGCTTCTGTAAGCTGCTCGATTATTTCCAGTCTATGTGAGAAATCACGCTCTATGTTTGCGCCTTCCACCTCACGCATTGCCAGGAGATGATCTGCTGCTTCATCTGCCGCCTTTTTCAGGAGTGGTTCCAAGTCACTGAAGGAGTCATCTACATGCTCTATGGTCATTACGCCCTCACAGCCTATTACTGCCTTCACATCATCAAGACGTGATAGATGAAGCATGTCACTGACCTCATTCAGGGCAGATTGATAAGCCATCGCGAGCTCCCGGTTCACATGTATCTCTGGCATCTTGTCGCGCTTATCATATACAGACACAGTTACCGTAAGCTTCCCGCGGGCTGCACGTGATTTCACGCACTTTTTTATCATCTCTTCATAAGCTGACAACTCTGGCTGCATAGTAAATGAAATATCCAGATACCTCTGATTTACAGACCGCATCTCTACATTTACCTTGTATGACTCATTCTCAACAGCCGAAGCTCCGTAACCCGTCATACTCCTCAGCATATTACCACTCCTCAAAGATCTATACTGCCGCTGTACACGCGCACAGCAGGTCCAGTCATCTCTATATGCCCGTCAGATTTCCATTCTATGACAAGCGTACCACCATCCAGCCTTACCTCGGCCTTTTTTTCCGTATATCCATTCAGTACTGCCGCCGTAAGCGTCGCGCACGCCCCTGTCCCACATGCCAACGTTATACCAGACCCGCGTTCCCATACACGCATACGAAGGTGGGTACGATCAACCACCTCTACGAATTCGGTATTAGTCTTTCTGGGGAAGATATGATGCGTCTCAAAACGAGGTCCTATCTCATCTAATGGAAAGCTTTCTACATCATCTACAAATACAACGGCATGTGGGTTCCCCATAGAAACGCATGTTATATGGTATTCCTTGCCGCAAACTATGATCGACTTATCGATGACGCGCCCGTCTCCCATGCCATCAACAGGTATATCATGTGCATCAAGTACCGGCATCCCCATATCGACAGCGACCATATCAGGGCCTACGTCGTCTGCAATGCGTGGTTTCAATATACCCGCACCAGTCTCAACGGTGAATTCATCCTTGTCAGTGATTCTTAAAAGCCTAGCAAATCTAGCAAGACAGCGAATACCATTGCCGCACATTTCTGCCTCACTGCCATCTGCATTAAATATGCGCATCCCGATATCTGCCTTATCTGACGGCAGCAGCATAATAAGCCCATCCGCGCCGATTCCAAAATGACGGTCGCATACTTTTATAGAAACATCCGCATAATTATCAACGTGCTCCTTAAACCCATTTACGAGCACGAAATCATTACCACATCCATGCCATTTTGTAAAAGAAAACTGCATGCCGTACATCCTCCTCATTTCAGGATATAGCCATAACTTTACACATGTTTTATTTTACTTGTTTAGCTCATAATATGCAAGACCTTTTACCGGACTGGTATTTATCATGATGTCTATAAAAAAATCCGGAAGGATATACCTTCCGGAATCTTAATTGCTAAAATGATCACTGCAGAAGTTTCAGCACAGAATAATTATTGTGCATGTTCATCGTCTGCGCAAACATAGCGAGCTGCGACTGAGCATTGGCCGACTTAAGGTCAGTAATGCTCTTCGCGATATTGGCATCTCCCATAGTCGAAGCAGATGCGGTCTGATTCTCTTCCTGCATGGTGTAATTATCTGCAGCAAACTCAAGGTTCTGCTGCATGGCGCCGATTGTCGTCTGCTGGTCGAGTACCTTGTCCATAGCACTATAGACCGTATCAAGCGCTGCACCGATTCCTTCTCTGGAGCTCAGATCGAATGTGCTCTTACCAGACTGGTCGGTAAGTCCAAGCGACTCCGTGCTGAAATTCGGCAGCTGAGTCTCAGAGTATCCCTCTCCATCCGGCATAGTCACAGCCCTGCTTCCATCAAGAAGGTTCATACCATTATACTGAGTTGTAGCAGTCGTCTCGCTAAGAGCCGAAAGAGCTGACTGCAACCTTCCTGTATCGACAGAGGTATCTGCAGTAGGATCGTTGAGCATGTTCGTCAAGCTCGAACGCATCGACTCAAGAGACCCCATGACATTCTCAATTCCACCAGCCGCAGTACTGAGCATCGCATTCGTATTCTGTACGTTTGACACATGCTGAGCCGTCGCACCGACATTAACATTCAGCTTGGAAAGTATCGCATACGCCGCAGGATTATCCTGCGCATTCCCAATCTTCAGTCCAGTAGCTATATGGCGCATTGCCGCAGACTGTGTTTTCTGCGCACGGTTAAGATGACTGGTACTAAGATAGCTATTGATTGCAAGACTCATTTTGTTCACTTCCCTTTTATATAGACATTATATAGCCATAAATCCTTTTACAGCTATACCAACATATCATACTCCTGTATATATTATACCCTACCAGTCCTACATGTGCAAGACGGGTCTTTGACACTTTCTAGTCCACCATAAAATTGAATAGCCTAGTAGCGGCGCGGGTTCCCGCGCTTTTTTATTGTCAAATTTA
>OMZT01000069.1 GCA_900315615.1 uncultured Veillonellaceae bacterium
CTGATGCGGATAAGGTCATGGATTACCTTGCTAAAAAGGGAGAAAAGTCCTTTAAGATTGGTCATGTTACCAGGGGAAATCATGAAATCACTATCAAAGGCGGCGTTTTCGATGCCTGAGACGAGAAGAGAAGTATTCGGAGTGCTTTGCTCAGGCCGTGGAACAGATCTGCAATCCATTATCGATGCTATAGGACGTGGAGATATAGATGCGTCTATCGGTGTAGTCATAACGGATAAGCCAAATGTCATGGCCTTGGAACGCGCCAATAAAGCCGGCATACAGAATGTGTGCGTGCCACGCAGAGATTACGATGATCGTGAGAACTTCGAGAGGGCGATGATTGCTGAGCTCGAGAAGAACGAGGTTACATCGGTTATCTGTGCAGGCTTCATGCGTATCCTGTCTCCTTATTTCGTGCATCATTATGCAGGGCGGATAATCAATATACATCCTGCACTGTTGCCGTCATTTCCAGGGGCGCATGCGCATCGGGATGTCCTCGCATATGGTGTAAAAGTATCAGGATGTACCGTACATTTCGTAGACGAGGGGACGGATAGCGGCCCGATTATCATGCAAAAGGCCGTTCCTGTCCTCGATGATGATACAGAAGAAACCCTTGCGGCAAGGGTTCTGAAGGAAGAGCATATAATATTCCCTAAGGCTGTGTCACTTTATGCTGATGGCAGGCTCAGGGTCGATGGCAGGCATGTCACTATATTGCCGGCCAATCCCAAACAGCATAACTGATTACATGCGAAGTGACTAGAGGCTGTGGCGGGAGTTAAGGTTCCGCTTCTATACGATATTTTGAAAGGAAGATCAGCCATGAAAATCAAGCGTGCACTAATCAGCGTTTCTGACAAAACAGGTGTTGTTGATTTCGCGCGCCGCATATCAGCAGCGGGCGTGGAGATCGTTTCTACCGGAGGTACCATGAAGGCTCTGAAAGATGCCAAAGTGCCAGTTACTTATGTGAGTGATGTCACCGGTTTTCCAGAAATCATGGATGGCAGGGTAAAGACGCTGAACCCATATATACATGGCGGGATCCTCGCCGTGCGTGATAATGATAAGCATATGCGCGAGCTCAAAGAGCATAAGATCACACCGATTGACTTGGTAGTCGTGAATCTTTATCCATTCAAGGAAACGATAGCAAAGCCAGAATCGACGTTATCTGATGCGGTAGAGAACATAGATATCGGCGGGCCGGCAATGATTCGTGCTGCTGCAAAGAATTTCAAGTTCGTGACGGTTGTGACGAGCCCGTCGCGCTATGATGCGATAGCCGACGCAATTGAGAAGGATGGCTGCACGTCGGGAATGCTCCGTATGGAGCTTGCACAGGAGGCCTTTAGGCATACTGCTGAATATGATGATTGTATTCAGGAATATCTGAAGGAGCAGATCAATAAATGAATCTTTTAGTAATAGGCGGGGGCGGGAGAGAGAACGCCCTGGTATGGAAATTGAGCCAGAGCCCGATGGCTGAAAAGATTTATGCTATACCTGGAAACCCCGGTATGGAGGGGATGGCAGATATCGTAGATGATATAGACGTTCTTGATAATGCTGCTGTGACTGAATTCGCCAAATCACATGATATCGGCCTTGCTGTAGTAGGTCCTGAAGCGCCGCTTGCGAATGGTGTCGTAGATGCCCTGAGCAAAGCTGGGATAAAGACGTTCGGACCGACAAAGGCTGCTGCAGAGATAGAAGTTTCTAAGGCATTCTCTAAGATGCTTATGGAAAAGTATGGCATACCTACCGCAAAATATAAAGTGTTCTCTGATATTGTGTCGGCGAGGGAATATGTGCGCCAGGAGGGTGCGCCAATCGTCATAAAAGCAGATGGGCTTGCGGCAGGAAAAGGCGTTACTGTGGCCATGACACTTGATGAGGCACTAGAGGCACTTGACATCATCATGTCAGATAAAACCTTCGGGGACGCAGGAAGCCGTGTGGTCATAGAAGAATACATGCGCGGTGAGGAAGTATCGGTATTGTGCTTCGCAGATGGCGAGAATGCTGTGCAGATGGTACCGTCACAGGATCACAAATGTGCGTATGACGGCGATAGGGGGCCTAATACTGGTGGCATGGGTACATATGCGCCGGCACCGGTAGCAACACCAGAGATTCGCCAGCGTGTTCAGGAGGAAATCATTGACCCTGTCATGGAGGCTATGCGTAAGGAAGGAAGACCATATAAAGGGTGCCTCTACGCAGGACTTATGATTACAGATGAAGGTCCGAAGGTGGTCGAGTTTAATGCCCGCTTCGGCGATCCTGAAACGCAGGTAGTCCTGCCGCTCCTTGAAAGTGATCTGGTCAGCATCATGCTTGCGTGCATTGATGGGAAACTCAAAGAGCAAGAGATCAACTGGAGCAAAGGAGCAGCGGTGTGTGTCGTTATGGCTTCCGGTGGCTACCCCAAAGCATATGGCAAGGGATATCAGATAGATGGGATTAATGATGCCATCAGCGATAATTGTCTCGTCTTTCATGCGGGAACTGCTAAAAAGGATGGTAAAGTCGTTACCAATGGTGGAAGAGTGCTGGGAGTAGTCGGCCGTGGGGCGGAGATTCGTGAGGCGGTTGATGCAGCTTATGCCGGCGTAGCCGATATTTCATTTAAGGCGGAGTTCCACAGGAATGATATAGCACACAGGGCTTTGGAAAGGCTTTGAAAGAGCTATAGCGACGGATAGACACATGGAAGGTATATGGGCGTATCATATATTTGCTCATATACCTTTATTTTATCCCTTGAAAAGATATGCGTATCCGTGTTACAATAAAAAAGTTAATTTGGTATAATGCTGAAAGATGATTTCGGTAGATTCATCAGATAGGAGCGGTAATTCTAAATGTCAGGACATAGTAAATGGGCAAACATTAAAAGAAAAAAAGGTGCAAACGATGCAATACGCGGTAAGATCACAACGAAAATCGGACGTGAGATCACGATCGCGGTTCGCATGGGTGGACCGGATCCTGTTGGTAATATGCGCCTAAAGCTTGCATTATCCAAGGCAAAGGCTAATAATATACCAAAGGATAATATAAAGCGTGCTATTCAGAAGGGCACAGGAGCATCAGATGGAAGTAACTACGAGGAACTGACCTATGAAGGCTATGGACCTGGCGGTACAGCTGTAATGCTGGACATCCTGACGGATAATCGCAATCGTACGGCTGCAGAGGTCAGGCATTTGTTCTCAAAGCATGGCGGAAATATGGGAGAGAATGGATGCGTGGCATGGATGTTCAAGAAGAAAGCGGTCTTCGTCGTAGAAAGAGCTGTATATGATGACGAAGATGCATTGATGGAGCTGGTTCTTGACGCTGGAGCTGATGATTTCCAGGCTGATGAAGAGGCATTCGAGATCACTGCAGAGCCAGAGGCATATGACGATATAGAGAAGGCTCTCGGTGAAAAGGGTATTGAGGCTGCTTCGTCGGAGATTACAATGGTACCAGATACGAATGTGGCGCTTTCCGGTGCAGACGCTGAGAAGATGCAGAGACTCATAGACGCGATGGAAGAGAACGACGATATCCAGGATGTCTATACGAATTTTGAACCTGCGGACGAGTAACAGGAAATAAATATTTGAAAGGCGGCCACGCGGCCGCCTTTTCAGTCACAAGGAGGGCTTAAATGCTTGCACTTGGAATAGATCCAGGCTCTGCTATCTGTGGTTACGGATTCGTAGAAGCTGTCGGCAGCCGCCTTTTGCCGCGCGCCTTCGGCGCCATAACGACATCGTCAAAGGCGAGGATGCAGGATCGGCTCCTAAAAATCCACGATGAGCTTGATGAGCTGATTAAAACGTATAATCCAGATGTAATGGCAGTGGAACAGCTCTTCTTCAACAGGAACGCAACGACAGTGATACCTGTGGGACAGGCTCGCGGTGTCGTACTTCTTGCTGCAGCGGAAAATGGGCTTGAGCTTATAGAACGTACACCTATACAGGTGAAGCGTGATGTTACGGGATATGGTAAGGCATCAAAAGAGCAGGTCATGTATATGATAACCAAGCTGCTTGGACTGAAAGAGGCACCTCATCCTGATGATGTGGCAGATGCGCTCGCTATAGCCATCTGTGCGACACATTGTATGGAAAGTATGACTTGGAGAAATGACCTGAACGGCAGCCGCAGCAGTCTGGGTGTGACAGGTGGACACCATAAGCTTCATGAGGAGACATTTAGCCCGGGAAGCCGTATGGCAGAGCTCGTGCGTCGCGCTGAGGAACGTGACAGGAAACGTGAACAAGCGGTTTCCAAACAACAGCACAGAATGAGGGAGGATGGCATATGATAGGCTTTCTTCGTGGGAATCCCGTATATATCGGAAAGGATTACTGCCTGCTAGATGTAGGAGGAGTCGGCTATAGAGTATATGCCGACGCAAGAACGCTCCAGACGATGCATATAGGATCTGAGGCGATGGTGTATACTTACCTTTCTGTGCGTGAGGATGCATTGACGCTTTATGGGTTTTCAGAACAGCAGTCATATGAGCTCTTTTTGGAGCTTATATCTGTATCTGGTATAGGACCGAAAGTCGCTATGGGAATCATTTCGTCGATTACAGCCGAGAGATTCGCACGTGCGATACAGGGAAAAGAAATCAAGGTATTGACGAAACTGCCAGGGATAGGTAAGAAATCCGCTGAGCGCATGGTACTTGAGCTGAAGGACAAGGTCGGATGGGTACGTTCAGATGATGATGCACCAGATAATGAGTTTGTCCCGATAGAAGACAGTGTGGCATCCGAGGCTGTACAGGCGCTTATATCGCTGGGATATTCTGAGGATGAGATCATGCCAGTGATGAAAGACATATCCTCTAAGTATGATAAGGTCGAAGATTTGATAAAGAATACATTGAAGGAATTCGCAAGGAGGTGAGCATGTGGGAGAGGAAAGCGAGCGCATCATGTCTATGGAAGAGCAGGGACAGGATGATTGGCAATATAGCCTGCGTCCCAGGCGCCTTAATGAATATATTGGTCAGGATAAGGTAAAAGAAAATCTCAGTGTATTTATCAAGGCGGCTTTATCGCGCGGAGAGGCCCTCGATCATGTATTGCTCTATGGCCCTCCTGGACTGGGTAAGACAACACTTGCGGGAATTATTGCAAACGAATTAGGCGTGAACTTCCGCGTGACGAGCGGTCCTGCCATAGAAAGGTCAGGAGATTTGGCAGCATTGCTTACCAATCTCAATGAACGGGATGTGCTGTTCATAGATGAGATACACCGCCTTTCGCATAATGTGGAAGAGGTGCTGTATTCGGCTATGGAGGATTATGCTCTTGACATTATCATCGGAAAGGGTCCAAGTGCTAGGTCCATCCGCCTTGATATAGCTCCTTTTACTCTTGTAGGAGCGACTACTAAGGCTGGGTCACTAGCTCCACCACTTCGCGACAGGTTCGGTGTGATTGCGAGACTGGAATATTATACTGATGAAGCACTCTATGAAATCGTGAGGCGTGCAGCAGGTTTATTGGATATTATCATGGATGAAGATGGTGCACGTGAAATCGCGAAACGGTCAAGGGGAACTCCGCGTATAGCAAATAGACTGCTTAAAAGGGTACGTGACTTCGCACAGATCATGGGTGATGGAAGGATTACTGCAAAGATGGCAGATGAGGCATTGATGCGTCTTGAAGTTGACCATGCAGGCCTTGACAATACAGACCGCAGGATGCTGGATACGATGATACGGAAGTTTTCTGGGGGTCCTGTCGGCCTGGACACGCTTGCAGCGGCTATCAGTGAGGATAGGGATACGATAGAAGATGTATATGAGCCGTATCTGCTGCAGCTGGGCTTTATAAATCGTACGCCGAGAGGACGCGTGGTGACACGTGCTGGCTATATGCATATGGGCGTACAATATCCGGAGGAATGAGTTATGAAGCTATTGATGCATATGTGCTGCGGTCCATGTTCTTGCTACCCGGTGAAGAAACTTCGTGAAGAAGGCATCGAACCAGTTGGGTATTTCTTCAATCCTAACATACACCCTTACAAAGAATGGGATCATAGGCTGAAGACGGCAAAGGAATTCGCAGAGAAAGTCGGTATGGAGTTTCATGCTGATGAGAATTATCGCTTGCGAGATTTCTTGAAGCGTGCATTGACAGCAGAGGAGATAGAGAATGGCCGCTGTCGCATGTGCTATACATGGCGATTGCGTGAGACTGCAAAATATGCGGCGGAAAATGGGTACGATGCATTTACCTCAACGCTATTTTACAGCATATATCAGCAGCATGAACTGATGAAAGAGACATGTGAGCATTTCGCAAAGGTATATGGGATCGCATTCTATTATGAAGACTTCCGTCCTGGCTGGCAGGAAGGCATAGATATATCCCATGAGCTCGAGCTGTATCGCCAGCCGTATTGCGGATGCATATTTTCAGAGGAAGAACGGTACAGCAAGGCCATACGCAAGGCACGTCGGAAAGCCAATCGTGCAAAGAAGCGTCAGCGCTTGATGGCGGCGGAAATGGAGAAACAAGCATGAGAAAACCTGTATATGCGATGGTGATGATACCGTTATGCTTTTTCTTGCTGAACCATGCTGCCTTTGCAGCACCTGCTAAAAATAATGCTTATGGCAAGAAACTTACAGTGACGTCTAATAAGTCCACTATTGATTCCACGAATCAGGGTCCAGTGGAGCCAACAATTCGCGTAGGGCTTTTGAAAGGTAGAAAAGCTGTATCCATAGGTGCAGATATGGCCTTTGTCGTAAGGGATATCAATTCGGGTATGGGGCTTCGCAAAGTCGATAATGGGAAACTCGAGATTATTTCTAAGGGCGGCGGACTGCACATAGGTGGCAAGGCCATAGCTGGAAAGCGGATATTACTTAAATCTGCAAATCGGGGACGCAGTGCAATCTTTGACATAGATGGCAATAAATATCGCGGTGAGATTGAGATCGCGTGGAAGAATGGGAGTTTTTCGATAATCAATATCATTCCCGTGGATGAGTACCTTATGGGGGTTGTCCCACAGGAAATGTCACCATCATGGCCAATAGAGGCATTGAAAGCCCAGGCTGTGGCTGCGAGGACATTTGCGCTCAAGAACAGGGGCAGGCACGATGCAGAAGGCTTTGACGTATGTACGAGCACGCATTGCCAGGCTTATGCTGGTGAGTCAGCAGAAAGCAGCAGATCCGATGAGGCAGTCAGACTGACTCGTGGTAAGGTGATCACATATAACGGGGAACTCATAGAGTCAATGTTTCATACGGATTCTGGAGGAATGACCGAAAACAGCGAAAATGTATGGGGATCGAAGTTGCCATATCTCAGATCGGTAAAGGAATTGAAAGAAAAGACAATGCCTTGGCAGCAGAAGTATGCTTTGAAAGAGGTTCAAGCCAGACTTCTGAGGAATGGTCATGATATAGGACGGATACGCTCGATTGAGCTTTCACCGCTGACTATAGGAATGAAGTCCTCAGATCGAACGCAATCCGGAAGAGTGTCGGTTGTGCGGTTTCATGGTGAGAGGGGAACCGTGGCGATCAGCGGAGAGAACATGCGAAGCATATTTGGCTTGAAAAGCACACTCTTCGATATCAAGCTTGAGACATTTAGAACTCCTCGGGTGAAGGTACATATCAGTACGCCAGATGACAGGCGCAGCAGGAAGCCGGGGCGCGATAGTGCGATCGGCCTTGAAGGTCTCCCAAATGCAGAAGAGACACAGGCAGATTCCAGGCTGAGGCAGTTATCTGGAGAAGACGATGAAAATATAGTATTCTTTGGATATGGCTGGGGTCATGGGCTTGGTATGTCACAGCACGGTGCTAAGGCATATGCAGATAGTGGAATGAAGTACGATCATATACTTTCACACTATTATACGGGTACTGTTGTAGGAAAATATAAAGACAATAAGAAGTAATGACAGGAGAATGATATATGCTGCTTTCAGATTTTGATTATGACCTTCCAGAGGAACTTATCGCACAGACGCCGGTAGAGCCTCGTAATGCCTCTAGGCTTATGGTGCTGGATCCTCTAAAGAAGACAATAGAGCACAGGCATTTCTACGACCTCAAGGAATATATTGAGCCAGGGGATACGCTTATATTCAATGACACGCGTGTTATGCCAGCACGCCTTATCGGACACAGGAAATCTGGTGGCAAGGTAGAAGTTTTCCTCCTGACGCGTAAGACAGGAGATATGTGGGAAACACTCGTTAAACCGGGCAAGAAAGCTCCAGTCGGAGAAATCATAAAGTTTTCGGATGAACTATACTGCGAGGTAAAAGGACATACCGATTTCGGCGGAAGAATAGTAGAATTCCATTACGATGGTATATTCCAGGAAATACTTGATCGCCTTGGAGAAACGCCGTTGCCTCCATATATTCATGAGAAACTGAAGGATAGCGAACGATATCAGACGGTCTATAATAGAGAGGAAGGCTCTGCGGCTGCACCTACTGCCGGCCTGCATTTCACGAAGGAGCAGATGCAGGAACTGAGGGAAATGGGTGTGAACCTGGGGTTTGTCACATTGCATGTCGGCCTTGGTACGTTCAGGCCTGTGAGCGTCGACAACATAGAAGAACATGTAATGCACAAGGAGCATTATCACATTTCAGCAGAGACAGCAAAGCTTGTCATGGATACTAAGGCGGCTGGACATCGAGTCATAGCGGTTGGCACGACATCAATACGTACGCTCGAATCTGCAGCAACGGACGTTGGTCAGATTGCGGAGAAGGAAGATTGGACAGGTATATATATCTACCCTGGGTATAAATGGAAGATCGTGGATGCAATGATAACAAACTTCCACCTGCCAAAGTCGACACTTATCATGCTTGTGAGTGCCTTCGCCGGTAGGCATTTCATTCTTGATTCATATAAGAAAGCCGTAGAAGATAGGTATAGGTTTTTCTCGTTCGGCGATGCCATGTTCATAAAGAATAAACAGTCAGATGAAGAACTGGCTAAGGAAGTCAAAGAGCTTGAGACAGATGAATAATAAGTAAACCGGATGATAAATGCTAATCAGGCAGTACGTAGCGTGATGAGCGATGTCAATCGATGCAGCTTACGTATTAAGTATGGGAGTGGTGATTGTTGGCTGGCGTGAAGAACAGCAGGATGGCTGTTTTCAAAGAAGGTATCCATGATGGCATACCTATATCATTAGGATACTTCGTCGTTTCCTTTACACTTGGTATACCGGCTGCAGCTGCGGGTCTTACGCCTTTAGAAGGGTTCGTGACAAGTTTACTCAATAATGCATCTGCTGGTGAATATGCTGCATTTACAGTGATGGCAGCAGATGCTCCATACATTGAGATGGCAATCATGACACTTGTAGCAAATGCACGATATATGCTTATGAGCTGCGTAATAAGCCAACGCATGGCACCGGAAACGCCTCTCATCCATCGCATGGGAGTTGGATTCGATTTGACTGATGAGATATTCGGCATAACGGTTGCGAGACCTGGTCCGGTAGATCCGTTTTATAATTATGGTGCAATGACTGCTGCAATGCCAGGATGGGCTGGTGGTACGGCTTTAGGGATACTGGCGGGTAATGTGTTGCCTGAGAACATTGTGAGTGCATTGTCTGTTGCGCTTTTCGGTATGTTCTTATGGGTTATCGTTACGCCTGCTCGTACAGATAAGGCCATCGGCGTTCTTATATGCATGAGCTTTTTAGCGAGTCTTGCGGCATCGCTTGCGCCTTACATATCAGACTTATCCGGTGGTACTCGCACAATCCTGCTTACGGTCGTACTTGCAGCGGCGGCCGCAGTATTAAAACCTGTGGAAGATGATCGAGGTGAAGACTATGGAGCATAACATATATGTATATATCGCGGTCATGTCTGCGGTGACGGTAGCTATACGCATATTGCCTCTGACCCTTATCAGGAAGCAGGTGAGTAACAGGTTTATACGATCTTTCCTATATTATGTGCCATATGTTACGCTTGCAGTGATGACGTTTCCCACCATCCTGTATTCTACACAGACACCAGCGTCTGGCGGCCTGGCATTAGCAGCTGGAACCCTTTTGGCGTGGAATGGTGCAAGTCTGTTCAAGGTATCAGCGGCATGCTGCATAGTCGTATTCCTATCTGAGATGATCTTGATATGATACTGTTAAGTACAGCGAAAAAAGTCTTGCACATGTAGGACTGGTAGGGTATAATCCCATCTTTGACAGTTGAAAGCCGCAGAATGCTTTATTTTAAGGCATTCTGCGGCTTTTTGATTGCTCGTTTATGTAGCTA
>OMZT01000166.1 GCA_900315615.1 uncultured Veillonellaceae bacterium
AGTCAGAGACGATTGAGGCCGTGCAGTATCACCATATGAAGCCAGTAAAGAACCCCTGCCCTAACGATGGGAAGACTATTCGTCAGGATGCCAAGGAACTCTTAAAGCGACTCGGTAAGGATATTCCGGATGTATATGCCCATGTGGCTTCTGCGATGCGTAAAAATGCAGTTCACGAGCTTTGGCCGCCCGCACTTTCGCGTAAGGAAATGCAAAAAACGTACTTTGAATATATGTATGGCAAAAAATAAAAGCACCGGGAATCTTCCCGATGCATCACGACCGTCAGAACGCTGGCCGTCATTTGATTTCTTTGTCCAAGAATCTCCGTCCGAACACGGTGACTGTATAGTAAAATCCTATGACAAACGGTATATACTCTGCGATGGCTCGCCAGAAGACAGCAATTATACCGACCGTGCCAGCAGGTGCCGTATCGGAAAACAGCAGTACGAAGCCGCCCTCGGCTATACCTGAGCCGCCCGGTGTCGGCATGAAGTACAGCAGCATATTGAGGAATATCATCCTTCCCATGACCGTATACCAATCCGCATCTGTCACACCAAGCCCGAGCAATAAGCACGGTACGATAGCATATATCGCCATAAGGCTGAGCCCAGACTCTATAAATACACGTACCATACTTTTAGGGTGCTGAGCCAGTAGTCTAACACCCGTCTTGACATCACGATAAAAAGCGAATATCTGTAGTCTTCGTCTATTTGAGAACCGCTTTGTCAGCCTTATGACAAAATAGTCAAATAGATTCGTATGGAATGCCCAGGCAAAGAATATGATGACAGCAAGTGCCACACATGCAATAATCATAAGTGTCTTGTTGGATATACCAGGTACAACACCGGAATCATGCATGAATATAAACGGCAGGCAGCATGCCAAGAACAGTATCGATACGACTGTGCGCACGATGGCCAGCACAGTCGCCTTGCCCGCCGGTACGCCTGCATGGCGCAGGAACATCAACTGTGCTACGGCTCCACCCACAGATCCCGGTGTCAGTAGTGCAAGGAAATAGTTCCCGAAAACCACCTGTACTGCCTGCTTTAATGTAATATGCTCATCCGAGATATGTACAAGGTGCATGAGGCGTGTACCATCCAGTACAAGTCCCAGCCCTACAGACATGATCGCAAGTGCTATAGACCACGGCTTGAATACGGTGATATTGCGGAGCGTATTTATATCTACAGTTGTATATATGACAATACCGGACACAAGGGCAACGAAAGCTATCAACCCTAATAGGCGTCCGTAGACCTTGTTCATAAAAAGCGCTCCTTATATATCAACATACATGACTGAACCAAGCTCATACGATTGTTTCTTCATGGCTGGCAAAAGCATTATGATTGTGTATGGACTCGAAATTCTCACATTCTATGCTGAACCATTTTATGCCTGGCAGTTTCCTGAGTGTCAGTACGGTATCACGCAGTATATCCTCGACGAATTTAGGATTATCGTATGCATGTTCAGTCACATACTTTTCATCCTCACGTTTTAAAGTAGGGTATATCTGGCATGATGCACATTTCTCGAGTGCTTTTGCTATATCCTCTATCCACGGGGTGCGATGTGCTGATTCACACCTCAGCTTCACACGTATCACGCTGCGCTGATTATGCGCACCATACT
Organism: uncultured Veillonellaceae bacterium; assembly: GCA_900315615.1. Classification (GTDB taxonomy): domain Bacteria; phylum Bacillota; class Negativicutes; order Selenomonadales; family Selenomonadaceae; genus RUG114. The sequence goes on from OMZT01000166.1 coordinate 1,657, forward strand.
CGGATATCTCTTTACTGCAGGGGCAAAGTGATGTACATGGCACTACAACACCTAGCGTAAACTGCATGGGCTCTCCCCTCTTTTTCTCTCCAGAGAAAGAGCAATCTATATCTAGAAGTGATTTCCTGCCTGATACCGGAGCAGATTTTTCTATAAAATATTTGAATCTAATCTTCAACGATGCAGACTCGGCTTCAAGTCTCGTGAGTGCATCACTGAGTATGCTATCCATCTCACGTGATTCTATCGGCTTTTGACTCCACGGCATCAGCACTTCAAGGAAACGACTCATATGCGTTCCCTTATATTTCTCCGGTAGTGAAACAGTAAACCTTATGCTGGCCAGAACCTGCTGGAATCCGCCCTCCTTCTTCTTGATGAGGAAAGGCAGATGTACCTCATTTACGCCAACATGCTGTATCTCTATTCCCCTTGCATCATGACTTTTTTGTACGTCTTTCACATAACCACTCCTGATTAAACGATATCACAGGATGTCGCGAACTTCGTATTCGATCGGATCATCTACACCGGCTTCCTTAAATCCGCGCAAACGCAGCTGGCAGCTGTCGCACACCCCGCACGCTTTTTCTCCGCCTTTGTAGCAGCTATGCGTTAGTTCAAAAGGCGCACCGAGCTTATTACCTAGTAATACAATATCTTTCTTGGTTAGATTCTGAAGCGGAGTCTCTATCTTTATGTGCCTTCCTCGTACAGCGGTAGCGGTCGTCGCATAGTCTGCAAGTGATTGGAACCTTTGGATGAACTCCGGGCGGCAATCTGGATAGCCAGAGTAATCGACACTGTTGACGCCTATATATACATGATCTGCACCGATGACCTCGGCATATCCCATCGCATAGCTGAGAAATATGAGATTCCTGGCTGGCACATATGTTGGTGGCACGTCATCGTGTGCACTTCTCTCCACGTCGCCGTTTGGAACGTCTATGGACTCATCCGTCAGCGCAGATCCCCCAATGGCATCCATATTCGTCTCTATGATAAGATGTCTTTTGGCGCCAAAAAACCTTGCTATCTTTTTTGCGCCTTCAAGCTCTATGCTGTGACGCTGGTGGTAGTTGAAGCTTATCGGGTAAAGGTCATAACCTTTACTTTTAGCTACTGCCATACATGTAGTGGAGTCCAGTCCTCCAGAAAGCAGTATAACTGCTTTTTCATTCTCTGGC
>OMZT01000164.1 GCA_900315615.1 uncultured Veillonellaceae bacterium
CTTCTCAACGAGGACATTGCGCTCTAGAGTAGTAAGCTGGTCTACCGCCATATGCTCGAAAGGCTGACCTGTTACCATCTCCAGCCCTTGAAGCACATCACCTGCAAGCGTTTGCACCTTCGCGAGCTGCTGGAACGAAGCACGATTAGGGAAAGGAATCCCACGGAAATTCCGTGCCAGTCTTACACGGCTGGCCAAAATGACATCCCTATCATCGCCATCATTGGTCATCCATGGAAGATGATAATCCTTCAGTAATGCATCACCTGGCATTATTCACCCGCCTCCCCTCTGTCACGAAGTGTCTGCTCAAGCGCATGTATCTTATCGCGATATACAGCTGCTTTCTCATACTCTTCATGCTCTACTGCCGCCTTCAGGCTTTCCTTCAGCTGCATCATCTCATGCTTTAGTTCGAGATTACCGCCAGACCTGTGCGGAATCTTGCCCGTATGTGTGCTTGAGCCATGTATACGGCGCAGTACCGGCTCCAGCTGCGAGCGAAACGTATCATAGCAAACGCTGCACCCTATCTTTCCCGTCTCAAGGAAGTCCTTGTAGCTCATTCCACAGTTCGGGCATGTCATCTCATGAGCCTTCTCCTTAGGCTGTGCATTGCTGAACATGCCTTGCAAGAAATCATCCATAGAGATGTCCTTTTCCTGCTTCTCCTGCCTTGTCGAATGGAACAGGAAATCCCCATACTTTGCAGCACAGGCTTCGCAAAGATTCTTATCGATCTTGCCTTCAGGACTAATCTGTGTTATATGTATGCATGCTTCATTTTTCTTGCAATCATCGCATAGCATATCTCATTCCCCTTCCCAATACACTATGAAAATTTCTCTAACGTCGAGAAAAGTGCATGTAGGCACTCAGTCCTATCATGTGGTTCCATCTTATCATAAGCAAAGGATACAGCCTGCATCAAAAGAGCTGCTTCCCTATTAGTCACAAACTCATGCTGCAACAGATACTTCGCCATGGACTGCACGCTTTCAAATGGCGTATCATCATCTATCTTATCTATCATATCCTGATAAATAAGCCGCTGTATCGGTACCTGAACGATACGTATGTATCCTCCAAGCCCCCTGCGTGATTCCACTTCGAAGCCCTTGTCCTGGGTAAAACGTGTATTCAGCACATAACTGATTTGTGACGGAGCACAGGAAATCTTGTTGGCTATGTCATTACGTCGCAGTTCAACACGCCCATCGCTTTGTGCAGCAAGTTGCCTCAGTATATATTCTTCGATAAGATCAGCAATATTGCTCATAACGCCCACCTTCATTCCAACAATTTATCTTATATATATTATATTTGACTTTTTGATGTTTTGCAAGCGTTATTTTCTCTCATCGTCCGATGCTATTGCCGAGCTTTTTTTAACCGAAACAAAAAGCCCCCGGGCTCCCGGAGGCTAAAATATAATCATTGCTCAGGTTCAGTTCCTGCCGCCGAATTTTTCATGAAGTATGACATCATGCGAGCCGCCCTCTACGATGCTCGTCGACGATACCAGTGTAAGCTTTGCCTTATCACGCAGTTCTTTAAGGTTCAATGCTCCGCAATTGCACATCGTTGAACGCATTTTCGCCAACGTCACGCCGACGTTGTCCTTGAGGGAACCGGCATAAGGCACATAGGAATCGACACCCTCTTCAAATGAAAGCTTCTTATCTCCACCGAGGTCATACCTCTGCCAGTTACGTGCACGGTTGGAGCCTTCACCCCAGTATTCCTTATAGTAAGTGCCATTCAGCTTTATCTTATTCGTCGGGCTCTCATCGAACCGCGAGAAATACCGCCCAAGCATAAGGAAATCCGCTCCCATAGCGAGCGCTAGTGTCATGTGGTAATCATGCACTATTCCTCCATCAGAGCATACAGGGACATATACGCCTGTTTCCTCATAATATTCATCACGAGCCTTGCACACGTCAATGACTGCCGTTGCCTGACCACGTCCGATACCTTTCGTCTCTCGCGTTATACAGATAGAGCCGCCGCCTATACCGACTTTGACGAAGTCAGCCCCAGCATCTGCGAGGAACCTGAATCCATCCGCATCAACGACATTTCCCGCGCCAACTTTTGCCTCTGGGAAATTCTCATGGATATATTTCAGCGTTATGCGTTGCCATTCAGAGAATCCTTCCGACGAGTCAATGCAAAGGACATCCGCTCCAGCCTTCAAGAGAGCCGGCACGCGTTCAGCATAGTCGCGGGTATTGATACCAGCACCGACCAGATAGCGTTTATCGCTATCCGTAAGCTCAAGCGTATTTTCCTTATTATCTGTGTAATCCTTACGGAAGACCATATAGCGCAAACGCTGATCCTTGTCTATAAGCGGGAGCATGTTCAGCTTGTTATCCCATATGATGTCATTGGCCTCGGACAGCGTCGTATTGACGCCTGCGTAGACGAGCTTCTCAAACGGCGTCATGAACTCTTTTGCCTGAGTATCCATAGACATACGAGTCACGCGGTAATCGCGGCTCGTCACTATGCCGAGCAGTTTGCCTGTCGGCGTCCCGTCCTCTGTCACTGCCATCGTCGAATGATTCGTCTTGTCACGAAGCTCGAGTATCTCGCCAAGCGTCGTGGTAGGCTTGATATTAGAGTCAGAGCTCACGAATCCCGACTTGTAGTGCTTGACGCGCGACACCATGGCAGCTTCCTGCTCTACAGTCTGTGATCCATAGATGAAGGAAACCCCGCCTTCCTTTGCCAGAGCGATAGCCATATTATCATCTGACACAGACTGCATTATCGCCGATACCATTGGTATATTAAGCGTTATAGCAGGCTCCTCACCTTTGCGAAAGCGCACCAAAGGCGTCTTAAGTGAAACATTAGCAGGGATACACTTGTCAGATGAATATCCCGGTACCAAAAGGTACTCTCCAAAAGTATGCGCAGGTTCCTTGAAATAAAATGCCAATCTAACCCCTTCTTTTCCTCTCAAATGATTTTCCAGCGAATGCAGGATTCCCATACCATCCCGCATATATTGTTTCTATATTATTACAAGAGGTGTTGATTGTCAATATATCTTATTTATCCGCCTTATGCAATGACTTGATCTCGACTAGCCTTGCTGCCTGCCTTGCATTGAACCTCTCGACCAGGTCTATCTTATGCCGTACACGCTTTGCGAACTCCCTGGCTGCTTCGATGTCATGATCATCAGGATGGCTTGCGGCCTCAGCGAATCGTTTTTCCGCCTGCTTCGCACCACCATGCGGATCGTCTGGTGGTGCCTGGCGCCTGCGCTCCAGGAGCTTCGGGTTTATCTTGCCCCTGCAACCAAAAGTTGCCACTATCTCGCACCCTTTCCCCAGCATATATGCCGCACGCGGAAAAGCCGTTATGACATGCTCATCGCCGGGCTTTGCTCCATGTGTCTCAAACAGTGCCACCTTTATATCATGCACCTTTGGCAGATACTGCTCCATCAACGGATCCGGGCCCCCGCGACGCAGCCAGTATCCAAGAAGTGCCACCTCATAGCCCGAAAGATCTTCCGGCGCATTCTTCACATCGTATATATCCGCCTCTTCGGCAGCACCCGCTATCGCCTCTGCTACCTTCTTCGTATTCCCCGTGACAGAAGAGTAAATAACCGCCCATTTTCCCATATCATATACCTGCCTTTCTTATATTCATGTCTATTCTATGATACTAAGGAGATTATTTCCGTTTCTTTTGCAACATACCACATGTGCAATCGAATCGATGTTGTGATATAATACATACGCTCAAAGTAATGCTATATAAAAAGGGGTTTAATTAAATGTCATCATTCATAAGCAGCATGGAAACGACATGGGGTGGCATGCTATCATCTTTCTGGGATAGCCTGACTGGATTTTTCAGTGGTATGAGTACCTCTATTATTGCCGGTACGTACATGCTCATGGAACACCCATCCATCGTATTCACCCTGCTCGCAGTGCTGGTTGCTATTTTCGCATGGATAAAGCTGAAAAACACGCATCTCACCACACATATGCTGATATACATGGCACTAATGCTCGCGCTTGCGGTCATACTTCATCAGATACGGCTCTATCATATGCCGCAAGGAGGCAGCGTCACACTGGGCGGCATGGTTCCTTTGCTCCTGATATCTTACCGATATGGATCTGGACCGGGCTGTCTTGCGGGATTCATA
>OMZT01000116.1 GCA_900315615.1 uncultured Veillonellaceae bacterium
GATCGGCCATGACATGGAGCCGTTGCCGCCTGAGTAGCTGCCACTGTCATATGCGTAGCCGCCCTGACGCTGCTGTATCATCTTCGTAATTTCCTTTGAGGCCGCCATGAGCTCATCATACTGCCTGTCGAGCGTCGCTTTATCGTTCTTCATCTTGTCTATGAGCTTTTGCTGCTTGCGTTTCTTCAGCAGCATGACATCTTTCTTGTCCTCTGCGTCCTGTACCTGCGGTTCGAGCTCCTCCTGATCTTTGTCAAGCTCTTTTTGCGCCGACTCTATTTCCTTCATCTCGTCCATGACGGTCTTCACCAGGTCATAGTCGTACTTGATGACACGTTTAAGAAGGTCCATACGCGTGAGAAAGTCCTGCATGTCCTTTGCGCCAAAGAGTACATCGAGGTAGCTGATCTGCCCGTTGATGTAGATATCCCGTACGCGCTTTTTGAGGAGCTTGCGCTTCTCATCGCGGTCACTGGAGAGCTGGTCTATCTTCTCTTTGTTGTCAGCTATGCGTGAGCGCGTCTCATCGAGGCGGGACTTCACTTCTTTGTACGCCTGCTCCGCCGTATCCGCTTCTTCATCTATTTGGCGCTTCTGCTCGGATAGTGACGCGATATGTCCCTCGATCTCGGCGCTTTTCTTCCGCTTCTTCTCTGCCTGATTCTCGTAGCTGTCACGCTTGTCCTCGAGCGACTCCGCAGACGCGCACGGCGCGCTGAGAGAGACGGATCCTGCCATCATGGGAAGGTCTGGTATCTCACCTGCCGTGAGCGCAGCTATCAGCATGAGTGCGAGTAGTTTTTTCTTCTGCATGATACCGCCTCAGACTTTCAGGAAACGCTTTAGCGATATTGAGCTTCCAAGTGCTCCTATCGCCATACCGCTGATTACGATCAACATACCGATGATCGTCATGAATGGCTGCTCTGGTATCAGTGGGAAGAATGCCAATGTATCATATATCTTCGCGGCGGCCGCTGCATATACGAGCTTCAGTGCTATGGCTGCTATGACGCCACCTGCAAATCCCATGACGACGCCTTCGAGCATGAACGGCCAGCGTATGAACCAGTCCGTCGCGCCGACGTATTTCATGATGGCGACTTCCTTGCGACGCGCGAATACCGTAAGGCGTATCGTGTTTGATATGATGAAAAGCGTCGCGCCCGCCAGCAAAAGCATGAGTACGAGTCCGAATATGCGTATGAGCCGCGTGATATCGAACAAATGCTCCACCACGTCCTGGCCGTATTTTGTCTGCTCTACGCCGCTAAACTCCGCTATCGCCTTTGCTGCGGTCTCGACCATGGACGGATCACGCACGGTGACTTCGTAGGAGTCCGGCAGCGGATTCTCCTCTCCCAATGCGTCGAGGAGATACGCCTGCTCTCCCAGTCGCTCACGCAGCCTTTTCTCTGCGTCACTCCGGCTGATGAACGCTACGGTGTCTATCCCCTGAAGGCCGCGGATGTCGTCACCTATGCCGCGGATGTCCTCCTTGCTGAGGTCGTCTTTTAGATAGACGCTGATCTGCACCTGTGACTCGAGGAATGACGCCATGCGGTTCATGTTCAGCACGAGTATCATGAAGATCCCCAGCACGAAAAGCGATACTGCGACGGTGCTGATAGATGCAATGGACATCCAGTTATGGCGTTTCAGGGAGATGAGCGTCTCCCGCACCATATACTCACTTGTCCGCATCTTCATAGCCGTATCCTCCTCGTACATCGTCGCGCACGATATGCCCGTCATTTATCGCTATCACGCGCTTCTTCATCGTATCGACGATCGTCTTATCATGTGTCGCCATGACGATTGTCGTCCCGACCGCATTGATCCTGCGGAATATGTCCATGATCTCCCAGCTCGTCTCAGGGTCGAGGTTGCCCGTCGGCTCGTCTGCGATCAGTATTGCCGGGTCGTTCACTATGGCGCGCGCTATCGCTACGCGCTGCTGCTCGCCGCCCGATAGCTGGTTGGGGAAGCATTTGTACTTCTCTCTTAGTCCCACGACATCGAGCACGGAGTTCACGCTGCGCTGCATCTTGCGCCGCGGAGCCTCTATGACCTGCATGGCAAATGCGACGTTCTCGAATACCGTCTTTTCGGGAAGCAGTCTGTAGTCCTGGAATATCACCCCGAGGCCTCGCCTCAGGTACGGTACTTCATCATGCTGCATGTGCACGACATCCTTGCCATTTACGCGTATGGCGCCGCTCGTCGGCAGTATCTCACGCAGCAATAGCTTTACGAATGTGGATTTCCCGGCTCCAGAGGCTCCGACTATGAATACGAATTCTCCCTTACCGATATGGACATTGACATTCTCTAGTGCAACAGCTCCGTTATCGTAGATGACGGAAACGTTTTTCATATCTATCATAAAGGCTATACCTCCATCTTCAGCAGTCTGATGGCAAACATACCTCATGTTCGTCATCAGACCAGCATAATCTTCATTTTACCACATACTACTATACCATTGCAAAAAAATCAGATGAAAATATGGCAGGTACGCTTGCAATGCAAAAAGGCCGCTGCAAAGTTTGCAGCAGCCATCATATATGCGAATCTATCAACGATAGTCGAGGTCGCGGTACTGATTACGTACGTAGTCAGATACCGGCAGGCTCGCTTCGTAGCGGTGCATGATCGTCACGGTCGTGACCACGCCCGCGAGTACGGCAATCGCCGCGAGGAGTATCACGCGGTAGCTGTCGCTGTCGCCGTCGCCATCGAACATGCTGCCGAAAGCGTCTGATACGCTCGAGAATGCCGCACCGAATGAGTTCACGGCATTGTACGCATTATATGCTGTCGCGAAGGTATTCCATCCCGCGATGCCGAGCGATGCGAGGGATTTCTCTCTCGACGCAGCTATCCATGAGCTGATTGTGATGGCAAGTCCCGTGCCGAGCAGTGGGAGGATAATCATCAGATACATCAGGTTGAACAGGACGCCGAGTGACGACGCGGACAAATAGCCGAAGCTGTTCGCCACGAATGCGATGACTACCGTGTACACGTATGTGAATCCTATCGCAGACTGTATCGCGGCGCACCATGCGAGCACCTGTACCCATCCGCCGAGGCCTTTTGACTCCGCCCAGATAGAGCCTGCCTGCTTTGCATTCCAAAAGCTGATGCCGAGGTTCAGCAACAGCACGATTAGCATCATACCCATGATAACGTCATTCCTTTCATCTTGTCATTTACCGCTGTCATGTATGAGCTCCAAAGCCATCTCCGCATTTTTCGATGCGAGCTCACGGAGCTTTGCGAGCAGCTCTGCGTTCTTTCCACAGAAGACCGCCTTGTCATTCCATTTGCGACGAACTTCATCCATCAGGTCGTCTAAGTCTATATCGTCGAGGCTGCCGACCGGATACTCACCAACGGAGTCGAGGAAACGGTCGATCTTTGGGTCGTAGGATATGCCTATCATCGGCACGCCCATCACGCCCGCGAATATCAATGCATGCAAGCGTATGGAAATCAATAGATCCATATTGCCTACGAGCGACAATAGCTCCGCCGTAGAGTATTCATCGTCGAGGACTGTCGCATGCTCCTTCATATGGCTCGTGATGAGCTGAGCCGCCCTGACATCCTCCGGATACTGCATCGGCAAGAACACGACACGCGCGCCAAGCTCTCCTATGATACGGTCTGCTGCCTGCGCGAGCACCCTCTTGTAGCCTGACCAGCCACGCCATTCACGTACGGAAATGCCGACGAGAGGTTTTGCACCATCCGTGTGGTTTTCACGCAGGATGGCGCGTCCTATACCTTTCTCTACGGGATGGATAGCCAGTACAGGATCCGCCGTCGCCTCTATGCGCGGGCGCGTGATACGCAGATCCCTCAGTTCTTGAAGCGAGCCGCGGTCACGTACGGTCACGAGGTCGACGCGGTTGCATACGAAGCGCATCATCCTGCGTGCGACAGGTCCATATATCGGGCCTATGCCCTGCGCGTAAAGCATGACCGGCGTCCCCACGACATGTGCCAGCATGATGATAGCCATATAATAATACAGGCTTCTGCCACTCGTGACGTTCTGCAGGAGGCTGCCACCTCCTGATATCAAAAGATCCGCCTTCTTCAAAGCACGCCTGATGCCGCAAAAATCCAGCCACGATACCGAGTCCACGCCATGTCGCACCTTCGTATCTTCGGGACTGGCAGATATGACGGTTATATGTATGTCTGGCTCCATATCGGTGAAAACTTCCACCATGGCGGCTAACATTGCTTCGTCGCCCGCATTCTTAGAGCCGTAGTATCCGGAAATCACTATATCGCTCATGCCGCTTCACTACGCCCCTTTGCCTTCTGTAGGATGATCTCCCAGATATGAATCAGTACCATCAGTACCGCACCGATCGCACCGCCCATGACGATGCCGCCTATACCGCGCATCATCGACATGTATACTGGTGTCCTCATATGTGCGAATGTCTCCACCATGGAGCCCTGGCCGATGGTCGCTACAAGCACGAGTATGAAGAATACGACGGTCGGCCATTTGCGCCAAAAGGCCATGGCCGCAATCATGAATGCCGGATGTCCGATCAAAAGCTCCTTGGAGCGCGGCCTTGCATAGAATGCCTGCTCCAAGAGAGCGCGGAACTTCAGCTCTATCTGCGGTACCGGCATACCAGATGTATGCCCTGAGCGCGCCACGAATACTACGGCAGCCGCCAGAACGACAAGTATTGCAATGAAGCTTTTTAGCTTTATGGGCGCGTCGAGTATGCGCTTCAGCTGAGCCATAACGCCCTCTGTGTTGTCCATCCTGCCATCAAATATATCGTAGCGCTGCAAAAATGCGATCGCAACGAGTATGATCGGCAGTACGAATGTCAGCTTGATACCACGGAACACGTGGAACTCCAGCAGATATTCCGTATCTGCAAGTGTCCCAGAGATATATGCCGCGCCGAATGCGGAGAGTACGCCCGTCACGATCAGCGCGATAAAGCCGGTCACAACCACCTTGAAGATGGATGCGGACTTATCCACCGCGAGAGAGCGTATGCGGTCGAGCTGCCATATGACTGCAAGGGCTGGGAACAGGTTCGCGCTGGCGAGTGCCGCGAGCACGCGTATCTTATTTCCGTTGCCCATGAGCACCGGCACCGCACAACATAATGCGAGTACCACGAAGAGTCCGAGCTGCAGGCGGCGGCGCTTATTGAGTGCCGGTATGACCAGAGAGAGGTACAGCACCGCTGCCGCCGCCACACCAGGCATGATAGCCGCACGAAGCAGCTTTGATGGATAATAGTTCTCGAATGTACCCGCCTTACCGAGCACGTAGCCTTTTGAAAGGAGCTTCGTGCGCGTGTCGCTGATGTACTTCCTATTCGTCTCAAGGAGTGTCATAGAAGGAGCCGGCTTGTCATACATGCGCATGAGGTCAATACGTATGTTGCGCTCCTGATCGGTATTCGACCAGCGCTCCACAGCGGTATCGATCTTCAGCTTGGGCTGCTCGTTCTTCGGTATCGAGTAGAGTCTCGCTATCTTGTCATAGCCGAGGTTCTTCGAGATATCCTCGAGGCCTGTCTGCTTGTAGAACTGCAGCTGTGTCGTAGCCTCTATGAGTCCGAGCGTGAGATTGCGCTCCTTCATCATATCGATCGTCGTCTGAAGCGACTTAGGCGCACCCAGCATTTCTTTCCCAGAAAAGACGACTTCTGATATGTCGAAGCCCTCCATCCGTGCAAATACGGCACGGACATCATCAGCAGACGCATTCAGATAGTTGCTCGGACGCGCGAGCACGTAGAACCCTGCCTCGTTTACCGCGCGCATCTCATCCGTCGGCATCCCAAGGTTCATCTTCAGGAGTTCCTTGTAGTTCGCCTTTACCGCAAGCACTTCCGTGCTGCCGACCATGATAGACTCTACGCGATCACTGCCGAGGCGGCGCAGGAGATCTTCCTTCACCTCGTGGAACGTCCCCATATCATGTCCGGTCACATAGACTTCCGTGCCCTTCACACGCCCGCTCTCTATGAAAGAACGCCATGCCGGATCCGTTATGCCGCCGTTTTGATAATTCTTCAGCAGCTCCGCGCCCGGTGTGGCCACTGCCTTTCCGTTCTCGTTCAGCTTCTTGAACGTTGTCTCATATACCGCCAGGGACGTAATGCCGTCTTCCTTCATATACCCGAGCACCTCGGATACGGGACGCCCCTCCATCTCTGCGAGACGCACAACATCCTCATAGTCGATCGCAAGGTCTACGGTCTTGTTGCGCACCTCTACCTGGTGGCGCTCCATGCCTATAACGATTGACGCCACAAGGCCTATCAATATGAAAGCAACCAGAATCCGGCTGTAATGAAAAACCTTCATTTCCTGCTATCCCCTAAATCATCCATGTAACAGCTACAAGGCTCAGATCTCTCCATTTGCCTTCGCGCTGAGATATGCTTCTATGAACGGGTCAAGGTCTCCGTCCATGACTGCCTGTACATTTCCTGTTTCGTAGTTTGTACGATGATCCTTGACCATCGTATACGGCTGAAAGACGTAGGAACGTATCTGACTGCCCCACTCTATCTTCAGCTGTTCACCCTTCACCTTAGCCATTTCCTCGGCACGCTGCTGCTCCTGCAGCATGAAGAGCTTTGCCTTCAGCATCTTCAAGCACTGCTCACGGTTCTGCAGCTGTGAACGCTCGTTCTGACACTGTACGACAATACCGGTCGGCATATGCGTCATACGCACTGCGGATGACGTCTTGTTGATATGCTGTCCGCCTGCGCCCGATGAGCGATATGTATCTACACGTACATCGTCCATGTTGAGATCGACATCTACATCGTCCGGCACCTCAGGCATGACTTCACATGCGGAAAATGACGTATGGCGTCTTGCATTCGAGTCAAATGGTGATATCCTGACCAGGCGGTGCACGCCATGCTCAGACTTTAGATATCCGTACGCATTATGTCCCTTTATGAAGAGGGATACGCTCTTGACACCGGCCTCATCGCCAGGAAGCAAGTCTGTCGTCTCCAC
>OMZT01000067.1 GCA_900315615.1 uncultured Veillonellaceae bacterium
AATATCAATGAAAAAAGTAAATCACCTAGTGTTATCAGACTGCATAATCTGATTGTAGAGCAGCATGATGAAAGTGGCTTATTTTTTAATCATCACTGGTCCACCAAACGGCTCACTTATAGAGTATCATTTACACAGCGTGTTACCAATAAATAAAAACAACTCGTTTTCACTAAGCTCATTAGATCTTAGTGAACTAAAAAAATCGCAACCATTGAGGTTACGGTTTTTTTATAAACTTTGCTTGCGTAATTGACTATGCCGCAAAATAATGCCCAACGGTTCCTTTTGTTACCAGCGCGTTACCATTGCGCCCACGCGTATACACCAGTATAGGCTCGCATAGACCTTTTAAGTGTACGCGGTTAATTGACTTCTGAAAAGTCACATCATACGTGATATACCAATGCTATCTATCAACCATTCTTGACAAATTCAATCTTATCTTCGCTAAAGTCATCACGCGTGTCATTCATCTGCTCTCGTGCCTTGGCCTCCGCGCGCATGCGAGATAACTCCTGCTCACTGATTTCTTCCTGTCCCTTCTGCCCCTCTTGTGGTATACTAGAGGTAAAAGAAGGGCGCGTTGAGTCGTTTCGGACGTTTGGTTCGGGGCTCGTGACATCGAACATCGACGCGCCCTTCTTTTTTTGCTTCCAATAAGCCGTCTGCACCTCACCTTTACGCTTGCCACGCTCTACGACAAGTGTAAATTTCGTACCATTGTCATGCTTGCTGAACATGATTTTTGGTTTACCCAGTGCGTCCGTTTTTTCGAGCGTTGCCTCGTCGAAGTCGTTGAGTGTATCGTAGATATCGGCAAGATTGCCTGTCGAGATATTTACCTGCCCGCGTGCGTCCTCGTGCTCCAAATGGTGCTTTTTGATGTGGCGTACGTCAGAGGCCGTAATAAAGACTTCCTCGATAGGATGCCCGAGCATCTCGTTGATTTTATCATTGAGCTTTTTCGACGGCTTGAACGACGCTCTGCCCTGATAGGTTGTATCATTCCACGCCTTATTTGCAAGGTCTGTAATGTCTTCCTTGAATCCATTTGTTTCGGCATCGTGTGCTCGCTTGAGGTAGTCTCCTTGATTGGTGTTGTCACCGGAGAGATTCTCAGTAGGAGACATATCCTGTAGTCTGCGAATAGCATTTGACACTATAATGCCAGCAAGACCATTATGTGAATAATACGCCTCTGGTACACCAGCTGAGTGCAAGCGCCGTTCAATGCGTTCTTTGGTTGCCAGTACATCGGTTTGGAAGTTGCAAACATGTGAGCCGTCCTGCTTATCAATAGAAATATCAACCGTGATGCCGTCATCATGTAGAACGCCCTTTACGTGTAGATTGTCAAGATTAAAAGCTACTCAATGGTTACTAGCTTTACCTTTGGCTACGCTATTTTCGGGCTGTGTCTGTTTTTCGGGCCGTTTGGTTTCGTGTGCGTCTTTGACCTTGACGCCTGGGGGAATTTGTCAAGAATGGTTGACACTTTTTCCTCAAAGTTTTTCTATGCTATGCTGCAGCCCTTATAGAGTCATAATACTGCCTGCGTTTGAGGCTTGGCGGCATGCCACCTATGGATGTGCATATCCGCCTGTTATTCCAGTAGCTCATGTAGTATCTCCAGATAAGTTGCTTGACCGCAGTCACGGTCATTTTAGACGTATCATATCGGTTGTAAAGCAATTTTTCCTTCATCCGGGCCCACATGCTTTCGCAACGGGCATTGTCATGGCACCGGCCCCCGGCCGAATTCATGCTTTGTACAAAACCATATTCCTTTATGGCTTCGCGGTATTCATCACTGATGTATTGAGTGCCGCGGTCTGAGTGGATTATAGCTCCACGCATTTCAGGATGATGGCCAGCTGCATATTTTAGAGTCTTTTTGCAGAGCTCAGCCTTCATATTCGTATCCATTGCCAGTCCAACTATCGTCAGGTCGTAGCAATCGAATATACCGGAAACATAGAGTTTTGCATCAGCATTTATCTCGGTTATATCGGTTACACATTTAGTTGCCGGGCTGTCCGCACTGAAATTCCTTTTCAGGAGGTCATCAGATTTACGGGCTTCTTTATCTGCCTTAGTAATACCGTTTGAGTAAGATCTGTCAACTATTATTGTACAGGATCACAGCTTATTCTCGGCCACGCCTCGCATGACGTGACGCGCCGTGTCTACACTCACAAGACTATAGAGCAGTTGATTGAAGCCATAGACCGGCTCTGAATTTGTTACCAGCGTATTACCGACGCGTTACCAGTAGACCAAAATGCACCGCTTTTTAGATGTGATTTTAGCAACACTGGATAATTGAAAAAGCCCGTAACCGTTGAGGTTACGGGCTTTTTGTTACCAGTATAGAAATCGTAATTCTTAGCGCTTGCTGAACTGGCTAGCCTTACGTGCCTTCTTGAGACCGTACTTACGACGCTCTTTCTCACGAGGATCACGCGTAACGAATCCAGCTTTCTTGAGAGCCGGACGGAATTCCTTATCAAGCTCGATAAGAGCGCGCGTTATACCATGACGAATCGCACCTGCCTGGCCAGAAGCACCGCCACCAGCGACATTAACGATAACATCATACTTGCCAGCTGTCTCAGTAAGATTCAGCGGCTGCATAACGACATACTCAAGTGTCTTGAGACCAAAATAGTCCTCAAGTGTCCTGCCATTCACCGTTATCTTTCCATCGCCCGGAACGAGGCGTACACGAGCTACAGAGGTCTTCCTGCGACCAGTACCATAGTAACATACATCTGCCATGAATCTATTTCCTCCTTCCAGCTATCAACGGATATCAAACGTGAGCTTTTCCGGCTGCTGTGCAGCATGTGGATGCTCTGGACCTGCATATACGCTGAGCTTACGATACATCTGATCTCCAAGCTTATTGTGTGGAAGCATTCCACGAACGGCATGCTCAAGGACACGCGTTGGGAACTTCTCCATCATCTGACCAGCTGGCGTAAATGTCGTGCCGCCCTGATACCCGGAATGACGGAAATAAATCTTATCGGTAAGCTTCTTTCCTGTAAACTTAACCTTATCTGCATTGACAACGATAACATAATCGCCCGTGTCAACATGCGGTGTAAAAGTCGGCTTATTTTTACCGCGAAGGACCTTGGCAATCTCAGCAGCGAGTCTGCCGACAGTCTGGCCTTCAGCGTCAACTACATACCATTTACGTTCAATGTTCGATTCGTTTGCCATGAACGTTGTCTTCATTGCGATATCCCCCCTGATTGCGTAAGCGAAAAACAGAATTGCGCCTGTCCGCCTATCTGTTCCCGGGGCTAATGGGTGACAGATCTGACTACAGCCACAACGAATATTTTACTTGATAGAATGTACAAAGTCAAGTATTATTTGCGGATATCTTTTTATTTTTCATTGTTGTGTCCTCTCATGCTTCTTATTTATATTCAGCTGCAAGTTTTTTAAACAAGGGCAGGCTACGTTCTATTGTTTCGGTTGCAATGCAGTATGACACGCGGAAATAACCACTGCAACCGAAATCAGTACCCGGCACGAGAAGAAGGTCATACTTTTTAGCTCTCTCACAAAAGGCGTAATCATCGTCTTCCATGCACTTAGGGAACAGGTAAAAGGCTCCCTGAGGACGCACACACTCGAAGCCAGCTTCCTTCAGCCCATCGTAAAGAAGCTTGCCATTCTTCTCATATGGAGCTATATCTGCAGGTTTATCGGCACAACGTGCGACAACCCTCTGCCATAATGATGGTGCATTTACATGCGTTAAGACACGCGCCGCGCCAGCTATCGCTCCAAAGACTACATCAAACTTCGGCACGGTATCAGGTACAGCAATGTAGCCAATTCTCTCACCTGGCAGTGAGAAGCATTTGCTATACGAGTAGCATACCAGTGTATGTTCATAATACTTAGGGATGTAAGGCACCTCACGGCCATCATAAACGAGCTCACGATATGGTTCATCCGATATGATAAAAATAGGATGTCCGTATTCTTTCTCCTTCTCTGCTAGAATGCTGGCCATATGCCTTATTGTATCTTCGGAATAAACTGCGCCGCTTGGATTATTTGGTGAGTTTACAATCACGCCCTTTGTATGCGGGTTAACGCTCTTCTCGAATGCATTGAAGTCTATCTGCCAATCAGCAGGATTCGCTGGTACGACAGTGAGCTTCGCCCCAACTGATTCTACGAAAGCGGTATATTCCGGGAAAAATGGAGCATTGACGAGGAATTCATCATTCGGCTCGGCAAGTGCTTTGAAGCAAATCGTTATGGCAGCTGCTGCACCAGAGGTAATGAATATATTTTTCCTAGAAAACGACATCCCGAAACGTTTATTTATGCTTTTGGCTAAAGCTTCACGTGCGCCCGCATCACCTGGTGCCACCGTATAGCTATGTACAGCCTGTGGTGGCATATTCGTAAGTATATCTATAGCAGCATCCTTGATGAAATCCGGCGTAGGGACGTTAGGATTGCCAAGGCTAAAATCACATATATGATCCTCACCGACCTCCGCTGCACGTTTGCGACCGTATTCGAAAATCGTACGTATCGTAGATTTCTTACTTCCAAGCTCATACATCTTATCTGAAACCATATATGTGCCATCCTTTCTTATACACAATTCGCTATTATCAATATCATGTTTACATTTTAACATAAAACATCGATATCGTGTTAATGATTTTGCCTCTACTAAAAAAATTACTGTATAAAAAGTGTAAACAAATAGGAGGCCATGCCAGCCTCCCATTTTCGTATGTTATACAGCCTAACAAATTATTCAAGAAAATATTTCATGCTCTCTTTCTTTAACTCTCTAACCGTATAAAGCATGACATGATCCGCAATCCCATTCTCTCTGGCAAGCTTATCTACAATGTCATCACATTCTGTACGGCTGCGACCATGGACCATCGTATACAAATTATACGGCCATCCTGGTGCGGTCTTACGCAGACATACGTGTGAAATCTGGGGATACCTTACCATCATCGAAGCGATCCTATCAGCGCTATCTTCCGGCACACGCCATACGCAAAGGACATTGGCTACATAGCCTATTTCTCTATGCCTCAGCACAGCCCCCATCTTGCGGATACGTCCGTCTTCGATCATGCCGCGAACACGTCTCATAACCTCGTCTTCTGGTATGCCAGTCTCTTTTGCGATAAACTCGAAAGGCTTCCTTTCGAGTGGGAAGTCATCCTGAAGTGCTCTGATTATTGCTTTATCATTTTCATCTATCTTTACGTTTTCCATTACCAGTACCCTCTTATTGAAGCTTGAACTGCACATTTATCTTATACTTCTTGGTAGCTTCAAGATCCATGATATCATTTACCCCTGGCATGGCAGATATATGATCTATGATTCTCTTTCTCTGTTCGTTATTAGGTGTGAGCAATGCGAACCAAATATTATACTTTCCCTCACGTTCATAGTTATGCGTTGCACCGGGATATTCATTGATAGCCTTAACGACCTCATCAATATGCTCTGCATCGACATCTACAGCCACTAGAGTCGCAAAATAATCAAGCTTATCACTATTGAAGAACGGTCCTATCCTGCGAATATACCCGTCGCGTTTCAATTCACGTATACGATGAAGGACGGTACTTTCATCCGAATCCATCTGTTGAGCCAAAACCTCAAAAGGTCTATGTTCAACTGGTAGATTTGTCTGAAGTAAATTCAAAAATTTTTTATCGAAGGCCGAGAGCATAATATTCCTCCCCATCTATCCGAAATATCATTTCAAGTAACTTACACTCTTATATTATCAGACTTTGTGCTATCACGTCAAGCAATTCTGAACGACCTTCATTTTTTGTAGAAGAGTATGGCAAGATATCCATATCAGGTGCACCAAAAAGCATCTTATCTCGTTCAATCTGCTTATTAGCAGCGCTCTTAGAAAGCTTGTCAGACTTAGTAGCAATAACGAGAACAGGGATACCATTATTCACCAGCCATTGAAACACCTCGATATCCGATTTCATAGGATCATGACGAATATCAACCAGCTGAGATACAAATTGTATCTCACGTCGTTTTAGAAGATATTCACGTATGAACGCAGCCCATCTTTCTCGATTTGCTTTAGATGTCTTTGCGTATCCATATCCAGGCAAGTCTGCCAAGACGAATTCGAGCCTGTCCTCCTGGCCGTCTGCTTTCGCACCAATCTTAAAGAAATTTATTGTCTGTGTCTTCCCTGGCTGTCCAGATACACGTGCTAAATTGCGTACCTGAACTAAGTTGTTGATCAGAGAGGACTTTCCGACATTTGACCTTCCCATGAAAACGAATTCTCTAAGCCCGCCTGACGGATACTGGGATGGCTTCACGGCGGAGGCTATATATTCCGCACGTGTAACCCTCATCATGGATGTGTCTCTATTATTCATTGCTATTATTCTCCACTGACAGGCAATTTGCCAAATACAAAAATCTCAATCCTTCTTTTTACTCTGCGTCGCTTTCTTGGGCAATAACGCCTCTTCCAAAACCTCATCCATATTTTCGACTGGAACGAAATGCAACTTTTCACGTACCACATCTGGTATATCATCGATATCACGCTTATTTGCTGCCGGTAATATGATGGTTCTTATCCCTTCGCGATATGCTGAAAGTACCTTTTCGCGAAGTCCTCCTATAGGTAGCACACGTCCACGCAAGGTAATCTCTCCAGTCATCGCTACATCCGCACGGACTTTGCGCCCTGTCAAGGCAGATATCACAGCTGTAGCCATAGTTATGCCCGCAGAAGGACCATCTTTAGGAATGGCTCCCTCTGGCAGATGTATGTGTATATCATATTTTTCATAGAAATCCTCTGCTATATCAAGAGCTGCTGCTCTGCTCCTGATATAAGATATGCCAGCCTGTGCCGACTCCTGCATGACATCTCCAAGCTGCCCTGTCAGTATCAGCTTTCCCTTACCTGGAAGCACCGTAGCCTCTGTTGGCAGGATTGTTCCCCCGACCTCGGTCCAGGCCATCCCTGTGACGAGCCCTACAGCATCCTTCTTATTTGCTGCCGTCTCAGTATACTTCGACTTACCGAGGAAATCATACAAATTCTTTTTTGTGACTTTGACAGATTTCTGCTGACCTTCTACGATCTTTCGTGCCGTCTTCCTGCAAATTTTCCCGATCATACGTTCGAGCTCTCTTACGCCTGACTCACGTGTATAGTCACTTATGATAAGCTCAAGCACGCCTGCACCAAAGCTTATATTTTTCGCAAGCAGGCCATTACGCTTACGCTGACGCGGTATCAAGTATCTCTTGCATATTTCCTTTTTTTCATATTCTGTATAACTTGAAAGTTCGATGATCTCCATGCGGTCACGCAATGCTCTCGGAATGTTGCCAAGATTATTCGCCGTCACTATCCAAAAGACATGTGATAAATCGAAAGGAAGCTCAACATAATGGTCAATGAATGTTGAATTCTGTGCAGGATCAAGCACTTCTAAAAGTGCCGCCGATGGATCACCACGATAATCAGCATCCAGCTTATCGACCTCATCAAGGAGGAAAACAGGATTATTTGTACCAGCTTTTTGAATGCCACTTATAATACGTCCGGGCATCGCCCCAACATATGTTCTCCTATGCCCTCGTATCTCGGCTTCATCGCGGACGCCGCCTAGTGACGCCCTAATGAATTTCCTTCCCGTGGCTCGCGCTACAGACGCAGCCAGCGATGTTTTACCAACACCTGGAGGGCCCACGAGGCAAAGTATCGGCGCATGCTGATCGCTTGTCAGCTTTTTCATAGCTAAGAAATCAAGTATGCGTTCCTTGACTTCCTCCAGACCATAATGATCCCTCTCCAGGATTTTCTTTGCAGCATCTATCTCTAAGACATCTTTAGATGATGTATTCCAAGGAAGATCAAGCAAACACTCTATATATCCCCTGATAACCCCTACATCAGGGGATTGGTTGCTTAGGCTAGCCATACGGTGCAGCCCTTTTTCGACAGCTTCTACGACATTATCAGGGTAATCTCCCTGTTTCACTCGCTGTCTATATGCTTCAGCAGCAGTCTCTTTATCGTCGTCTTCTCCTAATTCTTTTTTTATCGCTTGAATCTGCTGCCTGAGATAATAATCCTTCTGTATCTTTTCCATCTGCTTGCGCACACGGAGTCCTATCTTTTTCTCTATCTCCAACATTTCAAGCTCACGCGCAAGTATCGCATACATCTTTTCAAGGCGATCCTTGACGTCTACCATCTCAAGGAGAGCCTGTTTATCCTCCATCTTCAGATTCAGATGAGCTGCAATAAGGTCGCAGAGTCTACCACTGTCATCTATAATAGCAACAGAGACCAATGCTTCTGCAGGAATCTTACGGCTGAGTTTCACCCATTGCTCAAATTCGCCGATAACTGCACGTGTAAGAGCCTCCATTTTCATAGACTTGTCAATAGGATCTCTATATTCTTTGATCTCGACGGTCGTATATTCGCCAGTGTCATCATAATCTTCTATGCTTGCACGGCATATTCCCTCTACGAGTACCCTAGTCATCCCGCCTGGAAGCCTTATTATCTGGTTAATCTCCGCTAGTGTTCCTATATCGTATAAATCTTCACGGTCAGGATTCTCCTCCTCGGGGGTACGCTGTGCAACAAGAAATACTCTCTTATCATGCATCATGGCTGCTTCCAATGCAGCAGCAGAGCGTTCCCGGCCCACATCCAGATGGATTATCATATATGGGAAGACCATCATCCCACGTAAAGGAAGCAGTGGCAGCTTCACGGTATTTTCACATTCTGTCACAGCTATCTCATCTCTGTCCTCATCTCTCATATCTGTATGGATCATATAGTTCCTTTCTGCGTCATATTAAATAGCTTCAGTCATTACTTCTTTTCTATCCATCACAAAAAAATCCTATCTATAATAAAAATTTTATAAAAGATACACAAAAAGCGCTGCATATGCAGCGCCTCCGTAATTCATTTATGCCGATTCTTCTATGTCAAACGACTTATCTGAGTTCTTATCACCCATAATCAGTATGGGATCTTTCTTGCTTTCAACAACGTCTTTTGTCACACGACATCCAACGACATTTTCTTCAGACGGTATCTCATACATAACGTTACGCATGATTTCCTCTATGATAGATCTCAGACCTCTTGCACCTGTCTTACGACGGAGTGCCTCCCTTGCTATAAGGTGTAATGCATCATCATCAAATTCGAGCTTCACACCATCATATTCAAGCAACTTCTGATATTGCTTGACAAGAGCATTCCGAGGCTCACAAAGTATCTTAACCAAAGCATCCTCATCCAATGATCCCAGCGTTACGACTACTGGTAATCTGCCTATGAACTCAGGAATCAGCCCGCTCTTAAGCAAATCTTCTGGCATCACATGGCTAAAGATTTCTCCGATTGGCTTTTTTTCTCGCGATTTGACATTAGCACCAAATCCCATGGACTGTTGTCCCATGCGCGACTCAATAACTTTTTCTAGTCCATCGAAAGCGCCACCGCATATGAAAAGGATATTCGTCGTATCTATCTGTATGAGCTCCTGATGTGGGTGCTTCCTCCCACCTTGTGGTGGAACAGATGCTGTAGTTCCTTCAAGAATCTTTAGCAGAGCCTGCTGAACGCCCTCTCCTGAAACGTCACGCGTTATCGACGGATTCTCAGTTTTCCTGGCAATCTTATCTATCTCATCAATATAGATAATGCCCCTCTCGGCCTTCTCGACATCATAGTCTGCGGCCTGTATCAGCTTCAGAAGTATATTCTCTACATCTTCTCCGACATATCCTGCCTCAGTAAGTGAGGTGGCATCTGCCATAGCAAATGGTACATTCAATATACGCGCCAGGGTCTGAGCAAGTAATGTCTTTCCGCTACCCGTAGGCCCCATCATAAGTATATTCGACTTCTGTAGTTCGACCTCGTCGCGATTATTCTTAGCCGGCTGGCTATTTATCCTTTTATAGTGATTATAAACAGCCACCGACAATGTTTTTTTGGCACTGTTCTGACCTATAACATACTGATCAAGGATGCGTCGTATATCTTTAGGCTTAGGAACGTCCTTGAGCTCTACCTTTACACCATCATTGAACTCCTCTTCTATAATCTCATTGCAGAGTTCAATGCATTCATCGCAGATATAAACCCCAGGTCCGGCGACAAGTTTGCGAACCTGCTCCTGCGATTTGCCACAGAATGAACACGTAAGCTGTCCCTTGTCATCCCCGAACTTCAGCATGTCTGTCACTCCTTGCCCTCATCCTTAGAAGATTCAGGACGACGGCTTATCACTGCATCTATAAGACCGTAATCCTTCGCTTCTTCGGCACTCATGAAATTATCGCGCTCGGTATCTGCATTGATCTTATCAAGCGGCTGTCCCGTATGGCTGACCAAGATATCATTGATTATATCTCTGATGCGCAGTATCTCTTTTGCCTGAATCTGGATATCTGTAGACTGTCCCTGAGCACCGCCAAGTGGCTGGTGAATCATAATGCGTGAAAGAGGAAGCGCATAACGCTTGCCTTTCTGGCCTGCCGTCAGCAAAAGCGCGCCCATGCTTGCAGCCTGTCCAAGGCAGATAGTCGAAACATCAGGCTTTATATACTGCATAGTATCATATATGGCAAGACCCGCTGTCACTACACCACCAGGACTATTTATATAAAGATGTATATCCTTGTCTGGATCCTCTGATTCCAAGAACAACAGCTGCGCAACAACAAGATTCGCTACGCTATCATCAATCTGACCACCCAAGAAGATAATCCTATCTTTCAGCAGCCTTGAATATATATCATATGCACGTTCCCCACGATTTGAGGTTTCGACGACCGTAGGAACGAGATAGTCACTAATATTACTCATCCAATCACCCCGCGATTATGGGACGCTTACTCAGACTTTTCCTCGTCAGCCTGCACATTGGCACCTGCAAGGTTATCGATGATGAACTGAGCCGACTTGCGATGAAGCACCGTTGAGGCGAGATCACCAATACGTCCCTGCTCCTTGATTATCTTAGCGACCTCTTCTGGCTTAGCACCATAAGCTGCCGCCATGACAGCAACCTCAGCGTTAAGATCCTGATCCTCTACCTTGATATTCTCAGCCTTAGCTACAGCATCAAGTACGAGATCCGTCTTAACGTTCTTCTGTGCCGTTTCACGATACTGCTCACGGAGCTTTGCCACATCAGTGCCAGCATATTTCAGATACTGCTCAAAATTCATTCCCTGCTGCTCGAGGCGCATAGCCATCTGCTGAAGCATAGCTGTTACACGATCATCAACCATAACAGGCGGTATGTCTACCTCTGCATTATCAGTAGCCGCATCAATTGCATCAGCACGGTACTTATTCTCTACTTCGCGCTCACGGTTCAGCTGAAGCTTCTCACGTATGTCCTTCTTAAGCTCATCTAAAGTCTGGAACGTGCTTGCCTTCTTAGCAAACTCATCATCAAGCTCAGGAAGCTCACGGTTCTTTATGCTGCGAATCGTGCATTTGAACACCGCATCTTTACCTGCCAAATCCTCAGCATGGTATTCCTCTGGGAAGGTAACCTTAACTTCACGCTCTTCGCCGATTTTTGCACCAACAAGCTGATCCTCAAAGCCCGGGATAAAGCTGTTGGAACCGATCTGAAGTGGGTAATCCTTGCCTTCGCCACCATCAAATGCCTCTCCATCAACAAAGCCCTTGAAATCAAGTGTGGTGAAATCACCGTTCTTGACCTCTGCACCTTCTGGAGCGTCAACCATCTTAGCCTGGCGGTTACGAAGATTCTCGACCTGCTTGTCTACGTCCTCATCGCTGACCTCTGCCTTATCCTTCTCTATCTCAAGACCCTTATACTGACCAAGCTTGACTTCAGGCTCAGGGGTCACCGTAACCTTAAATACGACGTTCTTGCCTTCTTCAAGTGTCACAACCTCTGTCTTAGGGCGGCTTACCGGAACGATCTTCTCCTGCTCAAGCGCATTATCAAATGCCTTTGGTGCGAGAAGTCCGAATGCCTCTTCCATAAGAGCGTCCTTTCCAACATGACGCTCAACGATCTTCCTCGGTGCCTTGCCCTTACGGAAGCCTGGTATGCTGACCTGATTGGAGATGCGCTTCACTGCACGCTTCAATGCCTTATCAAGCTCTGCTGCATCCTCTTCAATCGTCAAAACGACCTGCTGGTTCTCGATGTTCTCTGTAGTTACATTCATTATTTACATAAACCTCCTGTATTTTTTGAGGCTCGTCCGTATACACTCGCCCCCAATATGCCATACATTGCATTATAGTATTTTTTATTGTCTATTGTCAAGTCTATGTTTCCCTAACGATGAGGTAACACTACTGTTATGATACATTGGTTTTCGTTTATACATATTTATGCTATAATATAATCAAATCTTCTTGAAAGGAATATGCTATGAATATCATCTTGACTATCGCAGTCAGTTTCTTCATATCCATGCTGGTTGCCTTGATCCCGTATATCATATCTGCAACTGCCGGCTACGATTCACTTATTTACCTTTTCCTCTACGCTGCTGTCATAGATATGATTATTTTATGGAAAGCTGGGCTGTTCAGGGAGATAAAGCATAAGTAGCCACTAAAATAAACGCCATCCACCGTTTGAGTGAATGGCGTTTATTTTATTACGCTTTTTCTAGGAACGCTTTATATGCCTTTTTTGCTTCATATACATCTATCTTGCTGACGGTTTCCCATGGCGCATGCATAGAAAGCACGGGCACACCACTATCGATAACTTGCATACCATATAGCGACATGATATATGCTATCGTTCCGCCACCGCCGAGGTCTACCTTCCCAAGCTCTGCGGTCTGATAATGTACACCACTTTCATCCATTATCTGACGCAATTCCCCGAGATACTCGGCATTTGCATCATTCGACCCAGACTTGCCACGAGCACCGGTAAACTTGTTGAATACCATGCCCTTGCCTATATATGCTACATTCTTCTTATCATATGCATCAGCATAAAGCGAATCATATGCAGATGATACATCGGATGATAACATCTTGGAATGCATCAGTGTTCGTCTCATGGCCAGATCTGAATACTCACCCATAGCATTCATGACCTCAGCCAGTGCATTCTCAAAGAAACGCGACCTCATGCCTGTGGCTCCTACGCTGCCTATCTCCTCTTTATCAACAAGCAGGCAACATGCCGTACGCTTAACCTTGCCTGTTTCAAGCATTGCCTCGAGGCTGGTATAAGCACACACCCTGTCATCATGCCCATAAGACAGTATCATGCTACGATCGAATCCCATATCCCTGGCGCGTCCCGCTGGAACAAGCACAAGCTCTGCCGATATGAAATCTGGTTCCTCTATGCCATACTTATCTTTAAGCAATCTGAGGACATTTGACTTTACGGCATCTTTCTCCGTACCTTCAAGTGGATATGAACCAACCAGTACATCAAGTTTCTCACCCTCGATGACCTTCGCTCCCGTCTTTTTCATCTGCTCCTGCGAAAGATGTATCAGGAGATCTGTAACGCAAAACACCGGATCAGACTCGTCCTCACCGATTACTATGTCCTTGACTGTACCATCCTTCAATGCAACAACACCATGTATGGCGAGCGGCATTGTAACCCATTGATATTTTTTTATTCCACCATAATAATGCGTATCCAGGTAAGCCAATTCGCCTTCCTCATAAAGCGGATTCTGTTTTAAGTCCAGACGACAACTGTCTATATGCGCGCCAAGTATAGTCAAGCCATTCTCGATAGGCTCTGAACCGATATTAAAAAGTGCAATGGCCTTCCCCATCATTACCGCATAAACTTTATCACCTGTTTTGATGCTTGAATCAGACTTTATGATATCAATCAAATTCTTATACCCTGCTTTTTCAGCATCTGCCACTGCACGTTTTACGCTTTCACGCTCAGTCTTGCATTGCGACAGGAAGTCTTCATATCTTTCTGCCAGATCATCTAGCTCTTTCTTTTCTTCAGCATCATACGTCAACCATATATTCTTGCTATCTTCCATCGTGCATTACCTCCAAAAAAATATTCGCATATATCATTGCCTGATATTTTCAAGCATCCACTTCAGGATGCTTACAAAATCTTCTCTGCTCTCTGCTTTGTTGAATTTCTCTCTAAGCTTTGCTCCATGATATATCCCTCGCGTATACCATGTTGCATGCTTGCGCATCTCTCTCGGTCCGATATAGCTACCCTTATATGTAAGCAACATGTCTAAATGCTCCATGATGATATTGCAGCGTTCTTCGACCGATGGCTTTGGCATGATCTTACCGGACATCAAGAAGCTCTTCATTTCACGGAAAATCCAAGGGTTCCCCTGTGCAGCGCGGCCTATCATCACACCATCAGCACCTGTCACCCTCAATATCTCTGAAAGATCTTTTTCTGTACGTACATCACCATTCGCAATCACAGGCACTGAAACAGCATCTTTTACATCACGTATGATATTCCAATCAGCATGATCGCGGTAAAACTGTTCGCGTGTCCTTCCATGTACAGTAACAGCCGCCACACCAGCTCTCTCTGCCCGCACAGCAATATCGACTGCGTTGACATGATCTCTATCCCATCCAGATCGTATCTTGACTGTCACTGGCAGATCTGTAGACTTTACAAGCGCAGAAAGGACTCTTTCCGCCTTGTCAGGATTACACATCAAGGCTGAGCCATCACCATTTTTTACGACCTTTGGTGCAGGGCATCCCATATTGAAATCGATTATATCTGCAACACCTAATTTTGTTACATATTCGCCAGCCTTAGACACATCATCAGGATTCGATCCAAATAGCTGTATTGCAATCGGACGCTCCTCAGGAATCGTCTCAAGCATATTAAGGGTCTTATCATTACGAAAGTTTATGGCCTTTGCGCTAACCATTTCGGAATATACGAGTTCACAGCCCATATCATGCGCGATAATCCGATATGCCCTATCTGTAACTCCTGCCATAGGTGCTAAGAAAACCGGAAATTGAAACTTTATGCCACCAATCTGCATATCTATCCTCACTTCTGGTTGCGTTCATACAATATGCGCAACCCCGTCAGTGTCAGGAAATGATCAATCCTGTCTATAGTCTTAGATTCACGGGCAATCATCTTCGCATATCCTCCAGTAGCTATAACGGATATATCTTCTGGACGGACTCCCATTTCCTTTTTCATACGAGTTACGATCTCATCAACCTGTCCAACATAACCAAATATGATTCCCGCTTGCATACCTGTAATAGTATTCCTGCATATGATACTCTTAGGAGGAACGAGTTCGACCCTTGGTAGTTTAGAGGCACGCTGGAATAACGCATCTGCAGAGCTTCCAAGCCCCGGCGATATGGTTCCGCCCAGAAAATCGCCATTGTCACCTATCGCATCAATAGTTGTCGCCGTTCCAATGTCTATGACAATCGATGGTCCCCCGTATTGCTCATATGCGCCAATGACATTAACTATACGATCTGCTCCGATTTCTCTTGGGTTCTCGTATTTGAGCTTTATTCCAGTCTTGATCCCGGGTCCTACTATCAACGGATGTATATGAAAATATCTCTCACACATCTTTATCATCGGGACAAGCAGTGTAGGTACAACAGATGAAATAATGATTGCTGATATATCAGACATCTTTATGCCACGATATGCAAAAAGATTGTTGAGAAGCATACCATACTCGTCACCAGTCTCTTGCCTATCGGTTGCAATGCGCCAATGCCATTGCAGCTTCTGTCCCTCATATGTACCAAGCACTATATTGCTGTTGCCTATATCTACAACTAAAAGCATCATTGCCCTCCCGATTTTTTCTGTACAGGTTCATCTTTCTGATCTGGCATACGCACAGAAACATCACCCGCCATCACGCGGCGTTCCCCATCTGGTGTGGAGATGATCAGTGAGGCATCTTCCGCCAGCCCCTTCACTGTACCATAAAATGTATTTCCAGAACCCGCTTCTACGACTTTGACATTCTGACCTCTAGCCAGGGCATATTTCTTCCATTTTTCTATAATAGGATTGAATCCTTCTCTAAGAATGGTTTCGTATATCTTATCAAAAGCCTCCAACACCTTCTGGAAGAAATACACACGATTTACGGGTCCCCCATTCATCACCTCTATAGAAGTAGCTATATCCTTGAGATGTTCAGGGAATTCGGCTTTCTGAATATTTACATTGATTCCTGTACCAATAACTATATAATTAATTCGATCAATCTCTGCACTCATTTCAGTAAGTATGCCGACTAATTTCTTGCCATGGTACAAGACATCATTTGGCCATTTTATATCGGCTTTCAATCCTATGGAGTCCAATGCTTCTGCGACAGCAACAGCCGAAGCTAAAGTAAACTTCGTTGCGTCCGACGGACGCATTTCAGGCCTTAGGATCATGGAAAACCAAATTCCCTTGCCTGGTGGGGAAAAGAACTGCCTTTCTAGTCTGCCCCTTCCAGAGTTTTGTTCTTCAGCGACGATAATCGTTCCATCTGGAGCTCCATCTGCAGCGATGCGTTTAGCCTGTATGTTAGTAGAATCAGTTCTTTCAAAAAAAATGATTTTTTTCCCTATCACATCTGTATGTAATCCATATGATATTTCTTCGGGCAACAGTATATCAGGTGTACTAACCAGGCGATAGCCGTTCCTGGCACGGCTATCTATCTCATAGCCGCGCGCACGTAATTCCTGTATATTCTTCCATATCGCAGAGCGTGATACCCCCGCAATCTTAGCCATTTCTTCTCCGGATACATACGTGTCACCTGAATCCCTCAATATATCAAGTATAGAGCACTGCATTGCTTCACCCCCATAAAAAAGGGATTGCCACAAATGGACAATCCCCGTTAAAGATTAACTCATGGACGACATAGCCCTCACGCATGACGCGTAACATTGAATTTCGGTATAGTCTGCTGAGCGTCTTCAGTATCCAGCTCTGTCTCTATAACCTGCTGCGTCTCTACTTCCTCAGTATCAGCTAGCTTCTTCAACGCAGGCGTATAGTCGTGTTTCTCTTCCGTACCATCCTCAGGCTTGTCCGTAATGCATCCGGTCGATACAAGTTCATCCAGCTCATCTGCCGTAAGCGTCTCACGATCCATAAGCGCCTGTGCTATAAGCTCAAGCTTATCTCGATTCTCCTCGATCAGCCTATGGCACTCATCATATGCATTCTCGATGTACTTGCGAACTTCCTTATCGATTTCGCTGGCAACTTCTTCAGAGTAATTTCTCTGATGGTTGAAATCTCTGCCAAGGAACACCTGGTGTTCTGCCCCTTCTCCATATGTTATAGGGCCCAAGACATCACTCATACCATACTGCGTAATCATGCCACGTGCTATCTTCGAAGCCTGCTGTATATCCTGCGATGCGCCGGTGCTTATCTCCTTAAGGACTACTTCCTCAGCAACGCGTCCACCGAGGCAGACCTTCAACTTATCCATCAATTCGCTGCGTGTAGCATAAGATCTGTCTTCCTTAGGGAGCATAAGCGTATATCCGCCAGCCCGTCCTCTCGGTATGATCGTGACCTTATGTACGGGATCTGCATGCTTGAGCAGCATTCCGATAAGCGTATGACCGCCCTCATGATAAGCTGTAAGCCTTTTCTCTTCGTCAGTCATAATCTTGGATTTACGTTCAGGTCCAGCCATTACACGCTCTATGGACTCCTCCAGCTCGCTCATATGTATTGTCTTCAGATTACGACGTGCTGCAAGAAGAGCGGCCTCATTCATCAGGTTGGCGAGATCGGCACCTGTGAATCCTGGTGTACGACGCGCAAGTATATCGATATCCACATCATCTGCAAGCGGCTTATTCTTACCATGAACCTTTAGTATAGCTCTCCTGCCGCGAACATCCGGCTTATCAACGATTACCTGTCTATCAAAACGCCCAGGCCGCAAAAGAGCAGGGTCAAGGATATCTGGCCTGTTAGTAGCTGCCATTATGATAATGCCCTCGTTGGCTGAGAATCCATCCATCTCAACAAGCAACTGATTCAAAGTCTGCTCGCGTTCATCATGTCCTCCGCCGACGCCAGCACCGCGCTGACGACCAACCGCATCTATCTCATCTATGAATACAATGCACGGAGCATTCTTCTTTGCCTGTTCGAAAAGGTCACGCACGCGCGATGCACCTACGCCAACAAACATTTCCACGAAATCCGAACCGCTTATCGTGAAGAATGGGACGCCTGCTTCGCCAGCAACAGCTCTTGCAAGCAATGTCTTACCAGTTCCCGGAGGGCCGAATAACAGCACTCCCTTAGGTATCTTAGCTCCAAGATCGTTGAACTTCCTCGGATGCTTCAAGAATTCTACTACCTCTTCGAGATCCTGCTTTGCCTCTTCAGCACCAGCAACATCCTCGAATGTCACACGTATCTTATCGCTTCCCGTCATGCGAGCACGGCTCTTACCGAATGACATCACTCTGCCACCGCCGCCTTGCGTCTGCTGCATAAGGAAGAACCAAAGCCCTATGAACAGGATAACCGGCAGAGCATTTGAAAGCATCGTCGACCACCAGGGCGGCTCTGGTGGGTGCTGAGCCTTTATTGGTACGTTCCCCTTCTGCAATCGTGAGAGTACATCATCAGTAGTGCCGTCTGGCAATATCGTAATGAACTCCGTACCATCCGTCAGCGTTCCATGTATCTCGTCCTGTACGATTGTAACATCAGAAATCTCGCCGCTATCCACCTGCTGCAAGAAATCCGTATATGCAGTTTCTTGCGTTGTGGGCTGCCTTGTCGAAAAATAATCGATAATAGAAATCGCAACTAATATAATCAGCAAGTAAAAGCCCACGTTGCGTAAAAATTTATTCAATGAGCAACCTCCTTAGGTTGTGTCAGGTATAAGTCACCCGTGAATCCATTCACAACGGGTGACTTATACCTCTATGTCCGTTGTCACCACTCCATTATATGAAATTTCCTGACAACATGCAAGGGATTATTTGTCCCCGTAAACCTCCTTCTTCAGGACCCCTATATAAGGCAAATTACGATATTTTTCATCGAAATCAAGTCCATAACCTACAACGAACTCATCTGGTATTTCCCAGCCGCAATAATCAATATTTACCTTTGCCTTACGGCGTGATGGCTTGCTTAGTAGCGAACAAAGCTTTATGCTGGCCGGATTCTTCGAACGGAAATATCCCATCATATAATCCATCGTCGTACCTGTATCGATGATATCCTCTATAACCAATAGATTGCGGTTCTCTATATCATAGTCAAGATCCTTAAGTATCTTGACGGTTCCAGAGCTTTCTGTACCAGATCCATAACTTGATGCAATCATAAAGTCAAACTGCACGGGAAGATCTATAGCACGTACTAAGTCGGTATAGAAAACGACAGCACCTTTAAGTATACCTACGGCAAAGATGTCTTTCCCAGCATAATCCCGTGTGATTTCTTGTCCTAGCTCCTTGATGCGTTTCTGGATCTGCTCCTCAGTAAACATTATCTTACCCATATCATCGTTCATCATATTGTATACTCCCCTTCTGAATTTCATCCACTGATATATTATTTTATAACCTGCAAATGGAGGATATTGACTGTCGATGATGTCACCATCGCTATATCAGACCTCTTTACGTATGCGAGCCATAGAATCCTACCATTGCATATGATCTCTGGTATATCGTTACGCTGTGAAGAAGGTATTTTCGCGTCTATTAGGAGCTTCTTGACTTTCTTCTTCCCTATAAATGTGCTTATACTGTCACCTTGTCCTCTGCTTTTGACACTTATCTGTCCATCAAGCTTATCCATATCAAAGTACGCTTCATTTTCATTGGGCTTGCCATTGAAGCTTTTTACATATGAAGCGCGGATGATCACGCTCTTCCACGATGTATCACCCGGTACATTCAATACAGCCTGCTCATCTTCATGATTTTCATCTACTGGTGGGCCTATTGAAAGCATACCATACGATACGTGCGCTATCATGCCATGTGGAAGGTCTAATGCCTCTCCCGTCTGTGCGCGATTTGCAAGTCTTATTATTGCGCGTATATGGGTTCTTGAGAGTCCATCAGATGTTCCAGCTGCATGACGAAACATCTGCCGAATGACTTCTGATTTTACTGGTTCACTCGCTTCATTCAAGCAACCAATACTCATCAAATGTCCATCATATCCACGTCTCATTACATCGTCCGACATATCATGCAACATATCAGAAATCGACGCCATATCATCTGCCAGGCCGGATAGGTGCTGAATGATGCCAGGATTATACTCTCTAAGCACAGGCATAAGCTCCAGCCTGACACTATTACGCAGGCAGTCTGGAACATCATTCGTCTCATCGTGCCTTGGACGCAAGCCAGCCTCTTCACAGAAACGCAATATATCGCCTTTAGATACGCATAGCAAAGGCCTGATGACCTCTATACCATATATCATGCTTCGTGGAGAAATTCCCGAGAGGCCATCAATACCGCTTCCACGTAAAAGATGCATAATGACTGTCTCTGCCTGATCGCCCATATGGTGTGCAACAGCAACTGGAATTCTCCCTAGCTTCCTTGATATTTTAGATAAGAAACTATATCTTTCATCCCTGGCAGCTGTCTCGATAGATACATGACGTTCCGCCGCTATCTTGGGGATATCAGCTGAGCCCTCATAATAAGGCACTGATGCATCTTTGCAGAAATCGCGTACAAATGCTGCATCATCCAAAGATGCTTTCCCGCGTATGCCATGTTCGAAATGCGCTGCATAAACATTTATATTATATATATCACGCATCATTATCAGCAAAGAAAGCAACGTCAATGAATCAGGTCCCCCGGAGCAGGCAGCTATCACACTGCAGCCTTTATGCAGGAGTTCTTTTTCGGAGCTGTAGCGGCACACACGCTCCAGCATCCATCCGCCCTTCATTACGCTATCCTCCATTATCTGAATACAAAGAAAGCACCCTGCCGGATGTCTCACATCCTCTGGTGTGCTTCCACGTTACATGTAATTATAGCGAATGGCGTGGGCCGCCGCCCCTTCCGCCACGCTTCGAATCCGTCTTTCTGCGCAAATCGGTAAGACGTTCATCGCTTTCCTTCATGAACTTCGAGAGTTTATCTTCGAAGGATGCTGATGTCCTGCGACGCTGGAACCCAGAATCGCGCCTATGGAAATCATGTCCCGAAGCATGATCACGATTGAAGTTATGCTGCCTCTCTGGCTTCTTTTCTTCAATACGCTTAATAGATAATCCTATCTTTCCACGCTCATCAACCGCAATGACCTTGACTTTAACCTTTTGACCTTCTTCAAGGAAATCATGTACATCACGTACATATTCATCAGCCACCTCGGAGATATGCACAAGGCCAGTCTTGCCTTCTGGCAAACCAATGAACGCCCCAAAATTCGTAATTCCCGTAACAACGCCTTCAAGAACGTTGTCGACCTCAATTGACAAAATGTGTTCCTCCTTATGATGAACCGATGTAATTATATAATGATCACAGGCAATGTATCCCTCGCCTGATCATAACGAAACATGATAACATTATACATTGGACTATTCTGGCATGTCAAGGAATTTACATGTCTCCATGTCATTTTTTTCTTGATATATACGGCATCTCCCCGGGCTTCGTCATTCCGAGTTCCTCGCGTGCAATGCGCTCTATATGCTCTGGTTCTTGCAATGCTGCCTTTTCATCCTTTAGTATCTGATTCTCCGTTTTGGCATCGTCGAGTCGTTTCTGTGCTGCTGCAAAATTCCTATCTATCGTAAATAAGTCTGCCTGCTGTGTGAAAATCGTATACGAAAAGGCAGCGACGATAACCGCCATCAGAATAAAGAACCAATTTATTCCTCTATGCTGTTGTCTTTCCCTTTTCCTGTTCTTCCTGCCATGCATACACGATACACCTTGACCTTAAATCATTTTTCACACCACTGATAGTACTCTGTACCAGCCACACGTCTGAATATAGATCCACAATGTGGGCAAAAGAAATGCCCCCAGACATTCTCCATATCAGGCTTGCCATCTACAATACGTACGGGCTGCCCTTCTATGAAATACATCTCGCCCTTACATCTCGGACATGTACAAAATCCATCCGCATCCTTAACAAGCTTCATAGACTGTAGTTCACCTACTGGCACAAGATGCTGCCCTGGTATATCCTGCAGACTCTGGCTAGAGGATGGTGGCTGAGCAGGTGCAGCGGAAGCGATTGCCTTTTTAGCAACAGGCTCCTCTGCTGTATCCATCTGCTTTGGTGGATCTTCAGGTTCATCCTCAAGCTTGAAGCTTTCATAGCACCCGCTCGCAACTACGATTTCCCTGTAAAAGACATGGCAGTGATCACATATCCAGCGGGGCTTTGTACATTCCATATTAACCTTGCCGTTTTCAATCCTCACTGCATCACCAGAATGGTAGCGTAGTGGATCGTTACATGCCGGGCAGCGAAATCTCCCGTCTTTGTCCTTAGATAATCTGTGCACACCCATATACTTCACCCGATAACCATATATCTGAATTTACGAAATAATATCATGTCATATTTATTCGCGAACAAACCATTAAAACCTTCAAACCATAAAATTAAATTCTAATCTATCCAGAACAATCATAAAGCCTTGCATAACGCTTTAGCTATATATGATGCAGCATCAGGCTTGCTGCACATCTCTGCACACCTTCGCATAGCAGCGATTCTCTTCGGCTCATCGAGAAGCCGTCCCGCAGCTTTAGCTATATCAGCACGCTTCTTAACCCACAATGCCGCCCCAGTCTCAGCTGCATATATAGCATTTTCTATTTCTGGACCAGGTATAGGCCCATGCAGAAGCATAGGCAAACCTGCGGCGAATGCCTCACTAATCGTAAGCGCACCTGGTTTGCTCACAAGAAGTGTGGAAGCTTTCATCAGCTCAGGAATCCTACCTGTATATCCGATAACATGTACTTTATGTACAGAATTCCCACTGTATTTCAAAGCGTCCTCGAAGACGGTCTCATTACGTCCAGCCACTACAATGATTTCGAAATCATTTTGAAGTGCATCAAGGTCACGCAAAGCTTCTCCGATGCCTCCGAGCCCAAGTCCACCGCCCATAACGAGTATGATCTTTGCATCTTTGCGCGCGCCAATCTCCTCGACAGGATATGGCATAGCACCAGAAACTTCCATACTAATGGGTATTCCAAAAGGATGAAGTCGCGACGGCTCAAATCCATAAGCCATCATCTCACGACGCATTTCTTCTGTCGCAAAAAAATACTGGTCAACCTCCGGATAAAGCCATATTTGATGTACACAATAATCCGTCATAACAGTCGCTAAAAGGAAGTCAGCTTTATGCTGTTTCTTCATAAGTGCAGCTGCAGCCTCTGGAAAAGGATGAGTACATACAACGATATCGGGCTTGTATTCATCAGCTAGCAGTTGCATACTTTTTTCCATGACATGGGCAAAAGCTTTCTGGCATCCTGTACCGCCGCGCCTTCCGCCTGCGAGCTTATAGAAGAATTCGTAGAGATTCGGCACAATGGAAAGTGCATGAAGGTAGAATGATTTCATGAACCAATTCTTCCAGGCAATATCCCGCGTCATAAAGTCTACAACGCTCACATCCATTTCTGGATCTTCCACGGCGAAGCTCTTTTTTAAAGCCTCCGCTGCTTTTATATGCCCTGATCCAATTGATGCTGTAACAATAAGGCATCTCTTTTTTTTCACGCTTGCGCCTCTTTCCCCTACGACATATGCCGTACGTATAGCTTTTATTTTACCACATAGGCGCATATGCGTCAAAAGATATTCATGCTGTAATACCACCGTCCACACTTATAGACGTACCAGTTATAAAACCGGCATCATCTGAGGCAAGGTACCAGATAGCCGCAGCCGCCTCTCTCGCTTTGCCTATCCGATGCATAGGATAAACAGAAGCCATTTCATCTAAAGCTTTATCCCTATCTCCTGCCACGCCAAGCTGCTGCTTTGTAAGTGGTGTCATGATATCACCAGGGCAGACACAATTTACACGTATCTGTGGTGCAAGCTCAAGTGCAAGTGCCTTCGTAAAAAGCACCACTGCCCCCTTTGATGCACAGTAAGCCGTACATAGATAATTGCCATGAAGCCCTGCATCAGAAGCGATATTAACGATAGATGCTCCCTGATGCCGCCTTAATTCTGGTATCGCTGCCTGAGCCATAAAGTATGTACCACGAACATTCACAGACATAATATCATCGTAGTCGCTTTCTGACATCTCCATAATGCCCTTTTCAAAATAAATTCCTGCAGAAGATACGAGGCAGTCTATGCGGCTCCCTGCCGATATGGCTTTTTCTACGATGTCTTTACAACCATCGCATGTCCTTACATCACCTCTCACGAACGACACATCTTCGCTATATTTCTTAAGCACTCCGACAGCTAAATTACCACGTTTAGCGTCTCTTCCCACAATTACAGCACGCCACCCATGCTCTAAGAAAATCTCCGCTGCCGCAAGACCGATTCCAGATGTGCCTCCCGTGATAAGCACAGTTTTTTTGACATCCATATATCCTCCAAAATGAAAAAGACCGGGATTTCCCGGCCTCTTCCTTCATGACTTACTTGTTCACAGCATCCTTCAGAGCCTTGCCTGCCTTGAATGCAGGGTTCTTGGAAGCGGGGATCTTTATCTCCGCGCCGGTCTGAGGATTACGTCCCGTACGTGCAGGGCGATCACGCACCTCAAACGTGCCAAATCCAATGATCTGTACCTTGTCACCCTCGACGAGAGCACCCTCAACAGCTGCAAAGAATGCGTTAACTGCCTTCTCTGCGTCCTTCTTAGCAAGTCCGGATTTATCCGCGACATTTGCTATAAGCTCAGTCTTATTCACGATTTCAGCCTCCTTTGGTTGTCGCTACGTTTTGATGTATTCGCTATAAGTCGTATAAATCCTCTATTCTCCGCTATTTTTTTTTAAAAAAAGCAGTTTTTTACACATTGTAAAGAATTATTTCCTTATTGGAACAAAAACTGATGTCAAATGATCTATATCCTTCTGACGATCTAGCTCATAGAGTGGTATATGGCGCAGATCCTCGTCACTCATTCCCAGATGATACACAAAAATCACTTCATAATCTTCAGGATATATATCCATAAGTGAAAGTTTTGCATCAGAAGCAGTCCTGGTATCGTAAACCTGGGTTACAACAAGCCCCAGCTTATTATCAGGAGGCAGACTCTCTATATCTTCAGCATCTAATATAGCTACACCACCAAGTGGATCTATTCCTAGTTCAGTATACAGCACCTCTGCAAAGCTCATGCCTGGAAGGATAGTGAGCTTGAATCCTGCCCCTGGTCTTCTTGACATATCTCTAAGCAGGACCACTGTCTGTTCTGCGACCAAAGGGCTTCCTGGAACAGCATAAACGATATCTTTATCTTTCGCATCATCTGCCAGATTCTTTGCGATAGAATCGTAAAGTTCGGCAAAGCTTCCTGCAGTCTCATACATATGATCGTATGTCGTATATTTAACACCTGCATCGTCCAAAGCAGACACCGTAGGATGTATACCCGTTCTAAGCCGCAAGTCATCTGCCTTTTCCATAAGTTCCCATGCTTCCCTTGTTATAAGTCCCGCTCTTCCTGGACCCAGTCCTACTACTGTTATCTTACCCATTCAAATCACCTCCTTCACCGTATGCTTATTTGCTTTCATTCCTTCCGATTCTCCTCCCAATACACGTAAAAAGTCCAGTACGAATCCAGCTAGATCCTTGGATTCCATCTTCATCAGGCGAACCTGTATCCTTTGATCAGGGCTCATGAGTATACGTAGTCGTTTACCATACATCTTTATCAGTTTAGCTAAATCATCAGGCTCATACATCGCTTTATTACAAAAAATAAAGTCGACTATCCCCTTGTGCATACTGATTGTCTTTATGCCGATCCTTCGAGCGCGATTCCTTATACGTGCCACGGCAAGCAGGCAAAGTACAGATTCACCAGGTTCTCCGAAGCGATCTATGAGCTCATCCAGAAGTGAATCCGCATCCTCATCAGAACGTATAGCCGCAATACGCTTATATATCTCCATTTTATGCGCCGCATCAGATATATAACTGTCAGCAATATAAGCATCTATAGGAAGCTCAATGACGGGCTCTGGATCAGGCTCAACAGGTTTTCCCATCCTCAGTTTCTGCACGGCTTCATCAAGCAGTTTACAGTACATTTCAAAACCAACACTGGCTATATGGCCATGTTGCTGCGCGCCAAGGAGGTCTCCCGCTCCTCGTATTTCCAAATCTCGCATTGCTATCTTAAAGCCAGCTCCCAACTGAGCAAACTCTTTCATTGCTTCAAGCCTTTTTTCCGCCGTCTCCGAAAGCACCTTATCTGCCTGATAGACAAAATATGCGAAAGCCATATGATTAGATCTTCCAACACGCCCACGCATCTGATAAAGCTGTGACAGGCCGAAATGGTCTGCATTATAGACAATGATCGTGTTTGCATTTGCTACATCTAGTCCGTTTTCTACTATACTGGTAGCAAGTAATATATCATATCTGTCCTCATAAAAATCCATCATAACCTGTTCAAGCATGTCTTCCGGCATCTGACCATGTGCTGTCATGATCCGCGCTTCCGGGACAAGCTCCTCTAAACGCGAACGCATCTTGTCTATTGTGGCAACACGGTTATAAACGAAGTAAACCTGTCCACCACGCTTCAGCTCGCGTTTTATTGCAGCAGCTAGAATATCTGGATTGCTTTCTACGACGTAGGTTTGAACTGGGAATCTCTCAGCAGGTGGCGTCTCAATAACGCTCATATCCCGCGCTCCGGCAAGT
Source organism: uncultured Veillonellaceae bacterium (assembly GCA_900315615.1). GTDB lineage: Bacteria > Bacillota > Negativicutes > Selenomonadales > Selenomonadaceae > RUG114. The sequence goes on from OMZT01000067.1 coordinate 26,988, forward strand.
GACATATGAAGTGTACGTGGGATAGGCGTAGCAGAGAGTGTGAGTACATCTATCCCAGCAGAAACTTTTTTAATCTTCTCCTTCTGTTTCACGCCGAATCTCTGTTCCTCATCGACTATAAGAAGCCCCAAATCCTTGAAATGTACTCTTTTCTGATTCAACAACGCATGCGTACCTATAAGGATATCTACATGGCCAGCTTCTGTCTCCTGTAGTGTCTGCTTCTGTTCTTTTGGTGTACGGAACCTGCATATAACGTCAACTACAGGTCCAAAATCGTTGAATCTAGATGAAAATGTCTGATAATGCTGCTGTGCAAGCACTGTCGTAGGTACTAATACTGCGACCTGCTTTCCCGCCATAACTGCCTTGAATGCAGCTCTTATTGCGACCTCTGTCTTCCCGAACCCTACATCACCGCATAGCAAACGATCCATTGGCTGCTGCTTTTCCATATCTGCCTTGATTTCATCAATTGCCCGAAGCTGATCTTCCGTTTCCTCATATGGGAATGCATCCTCAAATTCCCTTTGCCATGGTGTATCAGGAGGAAAGGCGTATCCTTTGGCTTCACTACGCTTCGCATATAATGCGAGCAGATCCTTCGCTATATCTTCTACTGCGTGCCTTGCTCTAGCTTTGGCCTTAGCCCACTCCGTTCCTCCCATCCTATGAAGTCTCGGTGTCTCCCCTTCGGAGCCTATATATTTTTGCAGCATAGACACCTGATCGGTCGGAACGTACAGCTTGTCATCTCCGCCATACTTTATGTTCAGATAGTCTCTCTTTATACCACCAACATCCATGGTCACAACGCCAAGGTACTTGCCTATGCCATGATTTATATGGACGACATAATCTCCTTCTTTTATATCGCGGAAATGAGAGATTTTCTGACCAGCAGGTACTTTATTTGAGCGTCTTCTCCTCTGCCTGCCAAATATATCTTTTTCAGCGATTACTATAAGATTTGCCTCTGGCAGCTCAAATCCGTTCTCTATGGTACCAACCAAGATATTTATAAAGCGCAGGTCTATACCATCCTCATCATTCCTGACAGATGATGGGACTCTGCTTCTTGCAAGCAGTTCATGCATCGATTCCGCTTTCTCACGATTTCCGAGGTATACTGCAACCTGCTGATTTTGATCGAGGTAACTTTTCATCTCACTGCGAAACAGGTCCATCTGGCGCTGATAAGGCGCCACTGCCTTAGCTGCAAGACTTATTGTCTCATCAGGATTATCCCCATGTATCCTCTGCAGTATGAGCGTTGAAAAGAAACGACGTGCAGGTGCAGTTCCAAGTAATTCTTCCCAGGAAAATATCTTCTTGCGGAGTTCAGGCTCTTCCTTTATTAGTTTGCGCATCTCTTCGCGCAGTCTTGCCGGCTCATCAAAAAGAACCGCACCATCACTTATATATGACAGGAAAGAAGCTTCCTTGCTGCCATCTTCAGGCAAAACGGGAAGTACCTTGACTGAATCTATATTACGTATTGACCTTCTCGTTTCTTCATCAAATTCTCTCAATGAATCAATCTCATCATCGAAGAATTCCAATCTCACGGGATACTCTGCCGTTATAGGATAAATATCAACAATACCGCCACGCGCACTGAACTGACCGATATTCTCTACTTCATCTTCACAACTATATCCTAATGCAACGAGTTTATGAAGTAGCTGA
>OMZT01000060.1 GCA_900315615.1 uncultured Veillonellaceae bacterium
GAGGAACAGGAGCAGAAGCAGAATCTGGTACGCGTGAGCAGCAATTTCGCCGATTATTCGGAGGATAAGATAAAGGAATGCTACGAGCGCGTCAAGGACGTGCAGATAGATCTGAACGTCGCGCGCGAGAAGGAGCATGTGCTGCGTCAGCAGAGAGATCAGCTTGAGCTGAGGCTGAGGAGCCTCAAGCATACGCTGGAGAAGGCGGAGAGCCTGACGATGGCCATCGGCTCCGTGCTGGGATTCTTGAGTAAGCAGCTTTCCGGCGTGATGTGGCAGCTGGAGTCCGCACAGAAGAACCATAACCTCGGTGCCGCGATGATAAAGGCGCAGGAGGATGAGCGCCTTAGGGTGTCGCGTGAGCTCCATGATGGGGCGGCGCAGGATATAGCGAACCTCATTTTCCAGTCGTCCATCATCGAGAAGACGATAGATATCGATCCGGATGAGGCGAAGCATGGACTTCAGGAGCTCAGGGGGCAGATACGTGACTGCCTGAAGGAGATCCGTCAGGTGATCTTCGATATGCGTCCTATGTCGCTTGATGATCTAGGACTTGCTCCTGCGCTCAGTCAGCTGGTCTCGAAGCTGCATGAGCGTGATATACTCGATGCGCAGATATCCGTGTCCGGCAATGAGCCTAAGCTGTCGAAGTACGTTGAGGTCGGACTTTTCCGCATCGTGCAGGAGGCTTTGAACAACGTCCATAGGCATTCGGGCGTGAGAGAGGCGAAGGTTCGCGTGCTGTTCAATGACTCTGCTGTATCTATACTTGTGACGGATGCGGGTAAGGGATTCGATCCGGACAGCCTGGAGCAGAAGATCGCGGATGAAGAAACTGAGGATATAGAGCCAGAGTCTGATGATGAGATGCATACGGAGCCGCATTATGGGCTTCTTGGCATGAAGGAGAGGGCGCGCCTCATAGGTGCCGAGATCAGCGTGGTATCTGCGCCGAATAAGGGTACGCGCGTACATATCAGGCTGCCACTACGTCCGCAGGCAGGAAAAAAGGGAGCGTCAAGTGATAAATCGGCCAAGTGATGAAGTGAATGTTTTGGCGTGTAAGCAGGGGCAGGGGACTGCCCCTGTTGCTTTTGCTATGAAGAAATATTCGGATGATGGGGCGATGGCGTTCCATACGCCGGGGCATAAGCAAGGGCGTGGTGCGCATCCGCTGCTGAAAGGACTCGTGACGGATGAGGGGCTCAGAGAAGAAGTCTCCCTGATGGAGGAGCTCGATGACCTGTCGGATCCTCATGCGTCCATACAAGCTGCTGAGAAACTCGCGGCAGAACTTTACGGTGTGGATCATGCTCTCTTTATGGTAAATGGGACGACGGGCGCGATACATGCGATGATGATGGGGACGCTAAAGCCTGGTGACAAGGTCATCGTGCCGCGCAACATACATCGGTCTATTGCTGGCGGGCTGATACTCTCTGGAGCAGTTCCATGCTATATGCAGCCGGAGGTCGATGAGGGCTTTGGGACTGCGTCGGGGGTTTCGCTCGAGACGGTGAAGCGCGCCATACACGATGCGCCTGACGCGAAGGCGGTACTTTTGGTCTATCCTACGTATTATGGCGTCGCGTCGGATATAGCGGCGATATCAGCATATGCACATGAGCACGGCATGATGGTGCTCGTCGATGAGGCGCATGGCGCACATCTGCCGTTTTCGTCGAGGCTGCCCATGGAGGCAGTAGCGGCGGGGGCAGACGCGGCTGCGGTCTCTACGCATAAGCTGCTCGGCAGCATGACACAGACGTCCATGCTGCTGATTCGGGATGGACGTGTAGACGCAAGGCGCATGCTTGCGTCATCTGGTGTGCTCACCTCGACGAGCCCTAACCAGCTGCTCTTAGCATCGCTTGACATCGCGCGGCTGCAGATGGCAGAGAGCGGCACTGAGCTTTGGACGCGCGCAATCGAGCTTTCAGACAGGGTACGCGATGGCGTGAGGACGATTCCAGGGCTTAGGTGCTATGAAGCAGAAGACGTGCCTGATGGCATGACGACCGACCCGTGCAAGGTGGTCGTTAACGTGACGGGGCTTGGTATCGGCGGCAGTGAGGCGGAGCGTCGGCTTCGCTATGATTATAAGATAGAGTGTGAGCTTGCCGACGCATGGAACGTGCTGTTCATCATTTCCTATGCCGACAGCGTGCATGAGGCCGATTATCTGGTCGATTCATTGCGCCATATGGCAGATGATATATGCCGTGACGGTGCTAACGTGAAGCCTATCGCGGGCGGTACATTGCCGAAGATACCAGCTATGCGCTTGACGC
>OMZT01000070.1 GCA_900315615.1 uncultured Veillonellaceae bacterium
ATATAGAACATCAAGTTGATGTGCTTGATATGCAAACAAAAATACTCCTACAATGCTATATTACATTTAAATCCTTTGATGGGAAAGAGTAATCATGTGGATGGTATCAGAGAGCCGGCGGCTGGTGTGAGCCGGTGCCTGAAGCAGGATGAAAATCCTCCCTGAGGAGTGCAGCAGAAGCTCCTAGTAAGCTGCAACGCGTGCCTAGCGTTAGAATGGCGGTACATGCGTAGATTTACAAGTGTGCACTGAGTGCCGGATGTCGTCCGGAATATGGGTGGTACCGCGAAGCTTTGCCTCCGTCCCTTTAGTGGGATAGGAGGCTTTTTGGTGTTATTATCCATATTTGTTGTCAGGAGGAATTCATTATGGAATCATCTGTACTTGACCTAGCAGCACTTAAACGTAAACGCGATCTAAGGATTATATTCCCTGTATTCCTTGTTTCTATCATCGCATGCCTGGACAGGGTGAATATCTCTTATGCAGCATTGACGATGAAGGAGGATCTCGGATGGCTTACGCCGGAGATATATGGAGCTGGTGCAGGTATATTCTTTGCCGGATATCTTCTTCTCGAGATACCTGGTTCGCTTGTCGCTGCTCACTTTTCTGCGTCGAAGTGGATTTCGAGGATCATGTTTACATGGGGTCTCGTATGTGTCTTCATGGCCTTCATGCATAGCCAGACGCAGTTCTATCTTTGCCGCTTCCTGCTCGGTGCATCGGAAGCCAGCCTGTATCCGGTAATATACTCGGTACTCTTTCCGAGATGGTTCAGTGGGAGAGAGCGTTCGCGTGCGAATTCACTGCTTCTGACATCACTTCTCATAGCTAATATCATTGGTGCACCGCTTTCAGGTGTACTGCTTGGAACCTCATTCTTTGGACTTCATGGTTGGCAGGAATTATTCATCATAGAGGCTATACCAGCACTCCTGTTCGCAGTATTCTTTTTCTTCGTTGTGAAGGATCGTCCAGATCAGGTGTCATGGCTTACTGCAGAAGAAAAGCAGTATCTTGAGAAGAATTATGAAGAGGAGCAGAAGGCGATAAACGGTAAGAAGAAGTATTCAGTCCTGCAGGCATTCAAAGATCCTAAGGTCCTGCGCCTCTGCCTGATATATTTCCTTTGGGTCGTTGGATTCTGGGGCTTCTATTTCTGGATGCCGACGGTTCTGAAGAGCCTTTCGGGATGGTCTACGCAGCTCATAGGCGGTGCAATAGCAATACCGATGATGGTTGCACTTCTCGTCCAAGTATTTGTCGGCTACAGCTCCACTAAGACCGGAGACAAGGTTTGGCATGTTGCAGGTATACTCTTCGTTGGATCACTCGGACTCGGACTCAGCCCGTTTGCCGGCAGTGTCGGTATGGCGCTTTTCCTTGTCTGCCTCTCAGCTATTGGAATACATGCCGCTATGGGCGTATGGTGGAGCATTCCGACAACGTTCCTTACCGGCCCTGCAGCAGCAGCGTCTGTTGCGCTCATCAATTCATGTGGCAACCTCGGCGGCTGGGTCGGCCCTTATATGATGGGGTGGATTAAGACGAACACGGGTACATTTGATCTTGGCTACTTTATTATGGGTGGCGCAATGTTCCTGAGCGGTCTTTTGGTTCTTTCACTTAAATATGGCTTTGGATTATCTAAAGCTATGGATGATGAACCTGTACTTGCGGAAGAAAATAACTGATAAAAAAGCCTATGCATATTATTCGTGCATGGGCTTTTTTTATTGGCATTAAATTTTTGAATCGTAAGATCTGATGCCAGTTAGTAGATTGAGCAGGATATGAAGATGTAACTGACGAATTTCAAACAACATATCCAAGCTATGGTAAGGAGGAGCACGCATGTTTCAAGATATTGGTAATAAGAGGATCTCTTATGATGAGAGGCGGCCACAGCCATCTGATAGGGTTGTATCATTATCAGATGGGAAATTGATGCTTAATGATAAGGGGATGCTGCCACTCGTTTCAGAGGCTGGGGTGGGTACGCTAGACGACTATGTGTATCTGCTTTCCCTCGATGATGTTTCTTTTTACTTTGCAGTGGATCCACTAGAGGAGCATGGGACGCTCACATATAGGAAACCGCGCGATATATATAGGAAGGAAAATCAAGCGCTCAGATTTGCCTCCGCCACGGCTATGCATGTTGCGAAGTGGTACGATGACAATCGTGTGTGTGGACATTGCGGCGGCCATATGGTGAAAAACAGCAATGAGCGCAGTGTCAGATGCACTTCGTGTGGTAGGCTCGTTTTTCCCGTGATATCGCCGGTTGTCATCGCGGCCGTGACAGATGGAGATAAGATACTTCTCACCAGATATAATGACCCGCGCGGGTATAGGCACCATTCGTTGGTAGCTGGCTTCGTTGAAGCTGGTGAGACGTTGGAGGGAGCTATAGTCCGTGAGGTGTATGAAGAAACCGGCGTCAAGGTACATCATTTTAAGTATTTCGGAAGTCAGCCATGGGCTTTTTCACAGAGTCTTATCATGGGGTTTACATGCGAGGCATCTGACCCGGACATAGAATTGAATGCTGATGGCGGCAATGAGCTTTCAGAGGCGGTATGGATGAAGAGGGATGAGATACCACTGGAGGATTCGGATTTGTCGATTACATGGACGATGATCAGGGCCTTCATAAATGGAGAAGTCGGATAAGGAATGGGTAGCTTCTGACTGCACAAAAAATCTCAGACCGAATGGCCTGAGATTTTTTGTGACTGTTTTTACAATCTACTTTACCAGGAACGTATGGTCAGCAAGGCTGCCATCTGGCTGGAAGCATTTTATATCGAGCTTGGATGATGAAGCTTCAAGTACGAGATAATTGTCTATTTCTGGCTGAGGCAAGTATGCTTCGTCGAAATCTTTGTTGATCGGAACATCATAACGTACGTTGCCAGCGACGCCAGTATCTATATAAAGTGGTCCAGAATCATCGCGGCGGAAGTTCTTGAAGCGGCCAAGTCGCCGGTAAGTATGCTGATGTGCATCGAATACCACATCCGGGCGAAGCTCGTCAAATAGTGGCATGAATATCCGTCCCGGTGTACTGAAGTCATCGTATGGATCGTTGATGATATCTTTATGCATCATCACGATTTTCCATTTCTTATTTGATGATGCGAAGTCCTTCTTCAACCAGGGTATCTCAACATCTAGCAGACCAGGTTTTAACGGATCTAATTCCTCCATAAGATTATTGAGCATGATGAAATGTACATCGCCATAGTCGAAGGAATAGAAGTATCTGCCCCATCCGGGAACGTTGTTTTCGGGTACGGCGAAGTAGTTCAGCCATGCCACCGGAAGGCGTAGCTTCCATTGGAGGTTATACGTTGCGTGGTTGCCCATGAGCGGCGCAAAGATGATCTGTTCCTTTATGCCGCCTAAGGCATTGAACCAGTCACGCCATTGAGCGTATTGCTCTCCGTTGTCTACCAGGTCTCCCATATTGACGAATATAGATGCATCTGGATTCCTTTGCCATGCCCCCTGTGCGAGGTCGCGGAATGTGATATACCCATCTGAGCATTGTGAATCAGGGAATATCAGCATCTTAAAGGCGCTGCCATTATCAGTTCTCAGAGGGTACCATTCGGTCGCGTGAGTACCATCCGTTATGCGGTATTCATAGACCGTTGCAGCTTTGAGGTGCTCCATGGAGGCGATATGAGTGAAAAGGAGCGTGCTGTCATCTTCGAATGGCCCGTACGATGCATGTGCCGTCATGGTATACAGGCTGCCTTTCAAATGGTACTCGACATATTGTGCGGGATTTTCTTCCATGCTTTCCCACATTATCGTACGGCTAGTACGGCTGTCACCGGTTACGATTTGGCGAATGAACAGGGCATCCGCCGAAGAAGCAGCTGACGTTCCTGGCATCCACGAGAATGCCGACAGTGCAATAATGCTTTTTAGGCTGAGCTTCAGGAAGCTCCTTCTGGTTGTTCTTTTAGATAGTATCAAAGGGAAATCCCTCCTAAGTGTAGAATATAACAAAGGATTTACAATACATTCATTGTTAGAAATGCCATTACGTGAAGCCATTTAGCTATGTCGATGCGGATAAATGGATTTTGCGTATAGGCGTTTGTGTATGCGCGTGCTGCGCGGGAGGTATGCAATGGAATCTATGGAATCTGTACTGTCTGTTATTGCTGGAGCAGTTGGATGCCTGGTATTTGCAGTAATCGTAATGTGTCTTTTCATGTGGAAGCAGCGCAGGGATATACAAGAGCTGCGCGAACGTATTGAAGCGATAGAGGGCGTACCATCATCAGCGGCAGAGACGGAGACTAATGATACGGAAGCGGAGACTGAGCAGCAGCCAGAAAAGAAGCCGCCTAAGCCATGGGATGGATTCCTCAGGAAGTATACTGTTCTGAGTAGGCTGGAAGATGCCGCTGAGGGAAAGAGCCTTTCCGATACGCTGATGAAAGCATTCAAGATAAAGCAGTTCTCATGTATTAATGCGGCAGATCGATCTGCCAATCCAACCGTTCATCCAGAGTTCCGCGACATCGAGGAAGATGGAGAATTTTGGGCATATGAGGATCCTGCAAAAGAAGGAACCTTCTATGTCGTGCCACAGCCGTTTTTGACGTATGACCGTTCCAAGGATAGTGACAGCGGCATGAAAGAGGTATTCGCTACGAACTTCGCGGGCGGCAGCTGGAAACGCTTCATAGTTGATATACCTGCGATCTGTACATGTGAAAACGGAGTATGGGAGACGAAATTCCCCGGGAAGATCAGACTGCTTTCTGATGATGAGTGACCGCTGATATGATGCGTCCTGCAACGATGCCGATGAGAAGCCCGGTAGCTATACCGAGAGGTCCAAGTACCGGCAGATATAGGAAGATGGACGAGCTTTCTATGAGCAGGGCGGCTATTGCGGTCTGCGCGACATTATGCGCAAATCCTCCTGCCGCGCTGACACCGATGACGGAGAAGAGATGTGTTCTTTTCAGCAGTGCCATTACGGCTAGACTGAGAGAAGCACCGGATACGCTGTACATGAATATCGTCGGGCCGCCGCCGAGCATAGATGAGATCATGACCCGCGTTATGAGTATCACGATGGCATCACGTGTGCCGAGGATATAGAGAGCGGCTACGGTCACAAGATTTGCGAGGCCGAGCTTGGATCCAGGCGCTGGAAGTGGCAATGGCAGCATGCTTTCAAGCATAAAAAGTGACAGTGATAGTGCAATGAACAATGCGAGCAGTATAATGTGCTTTGTTTGTTTCAATAGCTGCCTCCTTTCATCCATATGCGCCGACATATCAAGTATAGCATTTTTCAGCATTTAATAAAAGAAGTCGATATCTGATGTTCTGGAGGCGATAATATAATGAAGCTTTTCATCAAGGTGATCTTCGTGATGGCAGCGGCTGTTATGGCACTGAACTTGGATGCTGGTATAGCTTTTGCTGAGCCTGTAGAGATTTCTGCGCAGGCCTCATACGCGCTTGGCGATAATGATACCATGGGTGCCGGGAAGCAATATGCCAAGGAGCTTGCTATGCGTGATGCGGCAGAGAAAGCGGGCGTATACCTTGAATCTAGGACAGAGATAAAGAGCCATGAGCTGACGAAGGATGAGATAAGCCTGCTCGCAGGCAGCATAATGCAGGTGAAGAGCATAGAATATAAGCAGCGTCTTGATGGGGATAAGCTGGTTGTGACAGCACATGTTAAAGCCATATGCGATCCTCTGGATGCAGAGACGATGAAAAAACGTATGAGCGAGGAAAAGTACAAAGAGCAGTATGAAGATCTCTTGGCTGAGCATAAGAAACAGCAAGAGCAATATAAGAAACTGGAAGCGGAGATGCGTCGCGTTCAAGAGGATCACTCCGGTGCATCGGATCCTGTAGTGCATGAGCAGATGAGCAGTATGGATGCGCTTTCCAGAGCCAGGAGACTTGAAGCTCTGCACCGCTATCAGGAGGCAGAGTCTGCATATAATGAGGCGGTAGCAAGTAGCGGCGGCGCTACGGAAGCCTATCTTGCACGCGGAGAATTCTACAGGCACAGAAATATGCCTGAGCTTGCGAGAGCTGACTATGAAGCCGCACGCGCCAGGAATCCAGAGCTTGCAAATGCCTGGTATGGACTCGGATGGTGCTGGGATCGGCTTGGGGGGCTGCAGCAGGCTGCCGAGTTTTATGAAGGCTACCTATCACGCGCTGACAGGAAAAGCTACGACTATAGGATACTGGCTTCACAGAAACGATTGAGAGAGATTCGTCACCAGGAAAGTAGTCGCCACAGCAGCCATCACGTGATACATGGCAGAGGGTGGAACGGTCATAGCTGAGGTCATATGCTCCAAGACTATATGTTGTCGATTTATATATGTGGCAGTGATGTATCTGTCACATATATTTTTTTTTGATAAATCCTTTGTCAACCTATATTTTTTAACATGTATACATGACATAAGCTATTGCATATATTCTTAGAACGCAGTAATATTATACTAATATGCGCTGATGGATTATCACGCATTTTTGAGTAGGTAGTTATTTCTGTGCGATTTTGTGCATATGGTGTAGAGAGATGCGCGGATTTTATAGATATTGGAGATGTGGATATGGAAACGATTGAAGACGAGATACTTCGCTTGAAGGAAGAACGCAATGCTGTCATACTGGCGCATGTGTATCAGCCGGATGAGATACAAGAGATAGCGGATTTTACGGGAGACTCCTTCAAGCTGTCAGTAGAGGCATCCAAGACTGATGCCGATGTGATAGTGTTCTGCGGTGTACGTTTCATGGCGGAGACGGCGAATATCCTTTCACCTGACAAGATAACATTGCTTCCAGCAGAGGATGCTGGATGTCAGATGTTCGATGATACATTGCTTCCACGGGTCAAAGCAGAGCTTGCAGCACATCCGGAGTACCGCCTGGTGTCTTATGTGAACACGCCTGCGTCAGTAAAGGCGATAAGCGACGTGTGCTGCACGTCATCCAATGCCGTGAAAGTCATTGAGTCTATGCCAGAGGATGCAGAGATACTGTTCGTACCCGATCCCAACCTCGCATCGTATACTGCTGAGCGCACCACGAGACATATACATGTACTGGAGGGCGGATGCCCTATCCATGGGAACCTTCGTACGGATGTCCTGCAGCGTGTAAAGGATGAACATCCTGGAGCACTTGTGCTTATGCACCCTGAGTGTAGACCTGAGCTACGTGCTATGGCAGACTATATCGGCAGTACATCCGGTATCGTGGACTACGCTGCTGCAAGCGACTGCAAGGAATTCATCATAGCGACGGAGATGGGCGTCTTCTATCAGCTCGAAGAAGCATGCCATAGGCAGGGAAAGACGTTCTATCCGGCATCGCGTTCAATGCTTTGCGTCAATATGAAGAAAACGAACCTTACAAAGGTAAGAGATGCTCTCCGCACATTGGAGCCACGTGTCGTCGTCCCAGAGGATGTACGGAAAAAGGCACATGCGGCGCTCAGCCGAATGCTAGAAATAAAGTAATGAGCTAGAAAGAAGAAATAGACATGCAGCGGTATTTGATGAACTTTTCTACTAAAGATATGCCAGTAATGCGTTCCGACGTGCTTATTGTTGGCTCTGGTGTAGCAGGCCTTTCGGCAGCGTGGGCGGCAGCGAAGAAGGGGCTATCCGTACTGGTCGCGGTTCGCGATGAGGTGACGGACAGCAATACGAACAAAGCACAGGGCGGTATAGCAGCCTCCTTCGGGGAAGACGATAATCCCGAACTACACCTCAAGGATACACTCGTTGCAGGCGCAGGACTTTCTGATGAGAATATATCACGTATCACTGTGACAGAGGGACCGGAGCGCATAAAGGAGCTTATGGAGAACGGCGCAGTATTCGACCGCAATGCAGATGGGTCGCTAGCACTTGGACGTGAAGGCTGCCACTGCAGGAACCGTATCGTTCATGCAAAGGGAGACGCGACAGGTGCAGAGGTTGCCCGCTCTCTTATTGAGATAACGAGAGTAGAGCCGCTTATCCGCTTTGTAGAGCACACATATGTGGTGGATTTGCTGATTTCCGATGGACGTTGCTATGGAGCAGTAGCAATCCATGAAGGGCAAAAGGTTCAGCTGCGTGCCAAAGCCGTTGTCATAGCTACCGGTGGACTCGGACGCATTTTCTGCCATACGACAAATCCAGAGGGTGCAACGGGCTCTGGGGCTGCTCTATGCTATAGGGCAGGTGCAGAGGTAGAGGATATGGAATTCGTGCAGTTTCATCCGACGGCGCTGGCATTTCCCGATTGCCCGAATTTCTTGATATCAGAGGCTGTGCGCGGTGCTGGGGCAATTCTTCGCAATATGAAGGGCGAGAGGTTCATGCCGAAATATCATGAGATGGCAGAGCTTGCTCCACGTGATGTGGTTGCACGCTGCATATTCAAGGAAATGCAGGAAGCGGGCTCGGATCATATATACATCGATGCGACTGTAATAGGGACAGATCAGTGTTCGGATGCCGGTAAGACTGTTCCCAAGGGAAAGAAGGCCTCAGAGCTGTTCCCAATGATAGCGGAAACATGCAGGGAGTATGGTATCGATATCGATAAAGAGCCTGTACCTATTGCACCAGCGGCACATTATATGATGGGCGGAGTAAAGACCGATGAGATGGGAAGAACCAATATAAAGGGCTTATATGCCGCAGGAGAGGCAGCCTGCACCGGCCTGCAGGGAGCAAACCGATTGGCGAGCAATTCACTTTTAGAGGGCCTTGTATTTGGACGGCGCGCAGCACTCGATATATCCGATAGGATCGACGCACTTGGCGACGGTATGGGGCTGTCCTGGTCTTCTGGCGGATTGCGCCATGTGGCAGATGATGACACGAAAAAAGAAACGGTGAAGCTGCAGCAGCTCATGGAAAAAGATCTCGGTATACGACGCAACAGAGACGGGATCCAGGAAGCGATAGACGTGCTTGAAAATATGCAGGAGCATTATGCTGGATTTGAAGCCGAAAAATACGATATGCTGGATCTCAGGGGACGTATACAAACATCTCTTTTGATAGCGAAGGCCGCACTCAGGCGCGAGGAAAGCCGCGGTGCACATTATCGCTCTGATTTCCCTGAGAAGAATGATAAATGGAAAAAACATATTTCCGATAGCATATCTTTTAGCGATTGATATATCAGATTTTACTTGCGTAGAGCTTTTGAAAGGCGGATTATACATGGAATACAGTGAACTGGCCAGCTTTGGATTTGACATAAAGGACAAGATTGCTTCATGGTTGAATGAGGATATCGGTAGCGGAGATATCACGACAGAAGCGACGGTCGAAAAAAATGCGTGCACACATGCCATAATACATGCAAAGGCAGAAGGCATACTGGCTGGCGTTCCGCTTGCAAGACTCGTATTTGAGACTATAGATCCGGGCTTAACGTTTACCGCAAAACTGGATGATGGAGCTAAGCTAAATAATAAATCTGTGATTGCTGAGGTTGACGGCAACGCACGCGCTATACTTACGGGAGAGCGCCTTGCACTGAATCTACTGCAGCATCTTTCAGGTGTAGCGACGAGAACACATGAACTATCATCTATCATAAGTGACTATCATGCTGTGTTGGTCGATACGAGGAAGACGACACCAGGCATGAGATTGCTTGAGAAATACGCCGTACGTGTGGGCGGTGGAAAGAATCACAGGCTTGGCCTGTATGATGCCATGCTGATCAAGGACAACCACATAAAGGTCGCTGGAGGCGTTGCTGAGGCAGTGCGTCTTGGCCGTGAGTACGCCTCGCATATGACGAAGATAGAGGTCGAAGTGGAGAATATGGCAGGCGTAGAGGAAGCACTCTCAGCCGGAGCAGATGTCATCATGCTTGACAATATGTCGCCTGCTGATATGGCAGAATGTGTGCGCCGTATCGATGGCAAGGCGATGACTGAAGCATCCGGCGGAATAGATGAATCCACGATAGAGGCGGCTGCGAAATCTGGTGTTGATGTAATATCGGTAGGTGGGCTCACGCACAGCGTTAAAGCACTTGATATCAGCATGGATATAGGCGAAATAAAATAAAATCTCAAAAAACCTAAAAAAGTGCTTGACAACGAAAGCATGAAAGTGTAATATACTATTTGTCGCTGATGACACGGGCG
>OMZT01000136.1 GCA_900315615.1 uncultured Veillonellaceae bacterium
GTTATCTATCATGGCCTGAAGGGAATCGACACACTTAAACAGTATATCCACAAGATCTTCAGAAAGCTCGAGCTTCTCTTTTCTCAAAAGATCGAGAACGTCTTCCATCTCATGCGTAAGCTCTGCTATCTTATTATAACCCATCGTCGCCGACATACCTTTCAGTGTATGGGCGTTACGGAAGATTTCGTTCAGTACGGACATATCCGTGCCATTCTGTTCAAGGCTAAGAAGTCCGTCATTTAAGGATTGCAGATGTTCATGAGATTCATCCAGGAACATCTCCATGTACTGATTTGTGTCCATTTCTATTCCCCCTGTATCCTGCCTTATCTTTTGACTGCATCCACTATTGCCCTGGCTATGTCAGAAAGCGGAATCACTTCATCCGCAATCCCCATATCAACAACTGCCTTGGGCATGCCGTATACTACTGACGATTCCTCGTCCTCTGCAATTATGTATCCTCCGGCAGCATCGATCTTTTTCATACCTTCTGCGCCATCGCATCCCATCCCTGTCATGATTACAGATACCACATCCTTGCCAAACTGCACTACCGAATCGAACAACACGTTAACGGCGGGGCGGTGGCTGCCAAGCGGTGGATCCTGGTTCAGGACGATTTCCCTGTGGTCTCCGACCGGCTGGACTGTCATATGATAATCACCTGGAGCGATATATACATGTCCAGGTTGTATGACATCATGATTTTCTGCTTCCTTCACGGAAATTTCCGATATCGAGTCTAGGCGTTCTGCCAATGATCGTGTGAATCCTTTTGGCATATGCTGTACGATAACCACACCACAGGGTAAATTACCCGGAAGTCTTGTTATGACTGCTTGCAACGCTTTAGGACCCCCAGTAGAAGTTCCTATTGCTACCAGTTTACTCGCGCCCTGTGGGCATGAATCAATGGATATGACTCCATCATCATATTGTTTTGGGGCACTTCTTTTTACGAACACCGGCTTTAGCCCTTGCCTGACCTGTGGAAGCTTTTCACGATCACGCTTTAGGACTTCTTTCGCAGTCGGCATAACAAGACGTTCTCTCGCACTTTGAGATTGCTTGAGCTTGTTAGCGGGTTTCCCTGCCATCGGCAGCTGCCGACTTATCCTGCCCTGCGTCCCTTTATAATTCTCTATTGTATGCCCTGTTTCCTTCTTTTTCTTTTTTTCGTTTGAAAGTTTGCTGTCCCTCGGACGCACATTGGCGCTAGCAGCCATACGGCACTTCCTGAGGATCTTATCTTGTATACCATCAATTGTAGAAATAGGCCCACTGGTCTTGCTAATAAAATCAACAGCCCCTATCTCTAGTGCCTTGATCGTGGCAGCAGTACCATCTTGAGTCAAAGCACTGAACATCACGACTGGAACCGGATTATCCCTCATTATGATTTCAAGTGCTTCCAAGCCATTAAGCCTTGGCATACTCACATCCATCGTCAATAGGTCAGGATGCAGCTTCTTGACTTTTTCAACAGCCTCCTGGCCATCATGAGCCACTCCGACAACTTCGAAATCATCGGCTCCTGAAAATAACTTCTTAAGAACCATTCTCATGAACGCGGAATCATCCGCAATCATCACACGTATCATTGCGTTAACCTCACCTTGTCTCCAGTCCTTTTGCAAGCTCCTCCCGTTCTATGGAAAAGATATATTTCACAAGTCGGTTGAGGATGGGACGCGGCAAATCCTTGAATACAGCTCCTGCATGATATATATGCTCATCATGCCCTACATCAACGCAACGTGCAATCCTGCACATTACGCGTAAAGTACCAATATCTGCAAAATTATTAAATTCAAGGGCAGCATGCGATCCTACTGCCACTCTTCGTGGAACGACAATACGCACACCACCCCCACTTAAATCTACGGTATGCGTATCGAAGGGCTCCTCACGCGTACCATCAGTATCTATAAGCGTCACTCTTACAGGAAGGGATTTCCTAACACGATGATATGAACGGCTTTGCATCTTTTCGACCATATCTGGCTTTGTGATAATCCATACCGGTA
>OMZT01000036.1 GCA_900315615.1 uncultured Veillonellaceae bacterium
AACCTTTGTTTTATGAGGCATAAAAACACGCTCCCCTCAGTAGGACTTTGATTTTTTCATTGTCCTATCTAAGGGGAGCATATCAAATCATATGGGGGATTTTACGATTTGGTGTTACTTTATCTTTGCTACTTCTTCCGTAAGAGCTTTCAGCTGAGCTTTTGAAGGGATGTTCTGGATTCTTATAAGCTCATGGCATATCTCGCATCCCGCATCCTTTAGGCCATCTTCTACAAGCTTAGCACTCTGGCCACCCCAGCCATACGAACCGAATGCAAATGCCCTATGGTTCTTAGGAGAGAGTCCCTTCAGGTAACAGAGGAAAGATGCGATCGTAGGCATCATCTGATTATTGATTGTAGGAGACCCACATGCAAGGTACTTTGACGTAAGGATGTCCGTAACGATATCAGAGAGTGGTGTTGCCTTTATATCATGCATTACTGCTGGAATACCCCCCTGCCGGAATCCTTCTGTTACTGCCACGGCCATTTTCTCAGTTGAATGCCACATACTGTCGAATACTACCACGGCGTGATCATCTACATCGAACGTACTCCATTTCTGGTATGCCGCAAATATATCCTTGATATTGCTGCGCCATGATATGCCATGCCCAGTAAGTATCATGTCTATATCAAGTGAGCCCAAGGCCTTCATTGCTTTCTGTGCCTGTGCGCCGTATAGCATAAGAATATTAGCGTAGTATTTTTTTGCTTCGTACATAATCAATGGAAGGTCGTTTTCATCATCGAAGCGGTTGACAGAGGCGAGGTGCTGTCCAAATGCATCATTTGAGAAAAGGATCTTTTCTTCTGGACAGTAGGTGACCATGCTATCCGGCCAGTGGAGCATGGGTATCGGTACGAATTGCAGTGTACGGCTGCCAAGGCTGATACTGTCACCAGCTTTAACCGGCTGATATGGTAAATCCCCATAGTAAGCGGTGAGTCCCTTCAGCCCCTGTGGCTGGCTTGTGATGATCTTCGCATGAGGACAATGAGCAGCCATGAACGGGATCGCCCCAGAATGGTCGGCCTCCACATGACTCGATATAATGTAATCTATCTTGGCAGGATCGACAACAGAGCTTACTCGCTCAAGCAATTCTTCCTTGAATGGCTCCTTTACGGTATCTATAAGAGCAATCTTATCATCGATGATAAGGTATGCATTGTAGCTCGAGCCACGCGACGTAGCATATCCGTGGAATGTGCGCATAGACCAGTCGATAGAGCCGACCCAGTAAATGCCATTTCTGATCTCGATTGCTTTCATATTACAACATCCTTTCTAGAATATGTGCTTTGATACCATTGATGATCAATAGCATCATTGATTTTCAAAAGCATTATCGGCGGCCGCTTTTGCATGTGGCCAATCTTTTTCGACTGCCTGTGCGATAAGCTGCTTGCCAGAGACATCTTCATGAATCCCGTCCAAGGCGTATTCTGTCGGTAAATCCTTATGCTGACCGAAGGCGGCTGCGGAATCTATATGTGGCTGTGTCCTTATATACGCATTGACAATCTCAAACTGTTCACTCCAGTCATCAGCCGTAATTTCCTGGAAGGCCTGCCAGATATTTTGAGGATTGATCGGTGGAAGCGTCATGAAGATTGGGCGTATACCAGCAGCCTTGCACCTGGTGGATAGCTCCTTATATGCATCTATGACTTGTTGTGCATCTGCCCCTGCGCGTAGGCTATTCGTTCCATCAAATATCAACAGATATCTCGGGTGGAATGGCAGTACATCGCGGTCAAAGCGGTCAAGCATCGTTTCAATAGTATCACCACTCATAGATAGATTGACCGTACGTATCGTCGTAAGGTAATCTGGCCAGCTGAATTCGACATCCGCCGGCCCAAATGATATGTGGCCGCCACCATGTGAAATACTATCGCCTAATACGGCAACATCGTATGCCTTTTCAGGTGATGTCGTAAAAGAAATGGTCTTGGACGGTTTACCTAACGGATTTCCGGCAGCATCATATGCCTGAACTTTCCAATAGAATGGATGGTTAGAGTATCTGGGCTTCTGATCATAGATCTCTGCAGCGTCTGTCTTCATGGTTTCCAATGGTACTGCATCCGGCTCTACATCTGGGTTCGTACTATAAACGGAAACTATGAAAGTCGCGGCGTCATGTTGAGGCACCCAATGATATACTGGATAGAGCAATGGTACTGCACCTGGAGCATATGAAAGTGCGACTGGCGAATCCATTTCTTTTAAGGCAGGGCTTGTATAGAGCACAGCCAATTGACTATACGGTGTAAGTGGCTCATAATTCAGTCCCAGGGAACGAACCCTCCAATACAGTGGTTTTTTCCCAATGATATTTTCTGCAAATGATGCCAAATCAGGGTTATACTGATTTTGATATATCTTGTGGCTACGCCATATTGCTTCTTCTGATGAATCATCGTCGCGGATCGCCGAGGGCATGTGATCGAAGAATTCTATTTCGTACATGACGGCTTCGGTATCCTTCTGCCAGGTAAGCAGAGGGGAAAATGATGCAGGTGATCCGCTCGGGAACTCCGAGAGCCCAGTAAGGGCTGGACGATCATTCCATGGAGACATATGTGTCTCACCACTGGTTGCCAGCACCAATACAATAGATATAGCTATGGCTGGAATTATACTGCGCAGCTTTATGTGATTATAAAACCTCTTATATATAGTTGTTAAATTCATATGTGTTCCTATCCTTTCATTATAGATTATATATTAATGGTTGTTTCAGGTCAAATATATGATATATGACTTTCGATTAGATTTTTAAATGGATCTTATCCTGCTGGATGATCATTTAAAATTGAAATAAATTTGTATGGAGAAAGTGAATCGTCAGTGATAATCTTACAAAAAATTAAAAATGCGCGTGCAGTGTACTTATAATTATGATATACTGTTAATTTGTATAGATAAAATATATGGGCGGCAAAAAGCTGTCTGGATCGGGGGCAATTTTTTTGGATATTTTTCGTAAGAAGACACTTTCTGAATTCTCACAAGAGGCGAGGGTGTCGAAACTAAGGCGTGTCATGGGACCGCTTGATGTTGTGCTGGTAGGTATCGGAATCATCGTTGGAACGGGCATATTCGTACTCACTGGCGTTGCAGCTGCCAGGTACGCAGGACCGGCACTCATGCTTTCATTTGTCATTGCGAGTATTACCTGTGCTTTTGTGGCGCTCGCATATTCGGAGATGGCTTCTATGGTTCCTGTTTCTGGGGGATCGTATTCATATGCGTATGCTTCTGTCGGTGAGTTCATGGCATGGCTTGTGGGCTGGAACATGGTCTTGGAATATACGGTCGGTGCTAGTACCGTTGCTGGGGGCTGGTCAGCATATGTGGTCGGACTGCTGAAATCTGCAGGTATAAACCTTCCAATTGCGTGGACAGCTGTACCAGCCGATGGTGGTATTATAAATCTGCCTGCCGTGCTTATTACACTATTCCTTTCATTCCTATTGATACGTGGTGTACATGAAAGCGTTACAGTTAATAAGACACTTGTTTTGGTAAAACTTCTCGCTATATTCATTTTCCTCTTCCTTGCAGCTCCATCAGTAGATGTTGCTAACTGGGAACCGTTCATGCCGTTCGGCTGGGCAGGGGTGTCTGCTGGTGCCGCGGTAATCTTTTTCGCATATTTGGGCTTTGATGCTATAGCGACAGCAGCAGAGGAGACGCGTAACCCTGAGCATGATATGCCGATAGGTATCATAGGTGCACTCATCGTTGTGACAATCCTCTATGTTGCTGTTACAGCGGTACTTACGGGCAACATGCCATATCAGCAGCTGGATAATGCCGAGCCTGTTGCATTCGTGCTGAGAGAGCTTGGATTCCGTATCGGGTCTGCTGTGGTGGGCACGGGCGCAATCGCAGGCCTTACGACGGTGCTTCTTTTAATGATGTACGCTCAGACCAGGGCGTTCTTTTCTATGTCACGTGACGGATTGATTCCACAGTCTGTGTGCAAGATTCATCCACGTTTTGCTACTCCGCATCGCATTACGATCGTGGTTGGTCTGGCTGTTGCGGCTATATCAGGATTTACTCCGATCAATATTGTCGCTGAAATGTGCAGCATAGGAACGCTGTTTGCATTTATCGTTGTCGTATTTGGCGTCCTGCGCCTGCGCAAAATGTACCCGGATGTCAAGAGACCGTTCAAATGCCCTGCAGTACACCTGATATGCGTGCTCGGTATACTCAGCTGCGCTTATATCATGTATAACCTTTCCAATATGACATGGCTACGCTTCGCTGTATGGAGTGTCATAGGTATAGGAATATATGCATTCTATGGGTATAAGCATAGTATAGAGAATGGTGGAAAGGTAATGAAGCCGGAAGATATCGTGAAGTAAGATATGTAAATATAAGTTATATCAATCGTGGGTATCCTGTGTCGGTGATAAGCTGAGACGGATACCCTTTTTGTGTAGTATATTGTTTTGAATCGAGTTATGTAATAATAAATTATATAAATGATATACCTTATTTCATATGGTTTGCATCTGTTTACAATTATATGGGAACGGTGTATAATGAAACTGGTATTGAACATTTGGGCTTTAGTGTGCGTGTAAGAAGGTATACATCTTTGTGGTGGTCTTTACATGCAACTATGCATGCCAGGATGATAATCTGTCAGAGAGGAGCAATACAAAACATGAGTAAAAAAATGAAAACAATGGATGGCAACACAGCTGCCGCGTATGTATCGTATGCGTTCACGGATGTGGCAGCCATCTACCCGATCACGCCATCATCTCCGATGGCTGAGCATGTCGATGATATGGCGGCTGCGGGTGAAAAGAACCTTTTCGGACAGAAGGTGCGCGTAATTGAGATGGAGTCCGAAGCAGGTGCAGCTGGTGCTGTGCATGGCTCACTCCAGGCTGGTGCACTTACGACTACGTACACTGCATCTCAGGGCTTCCTGCTGATGCTGCCAAATCTATATAAGGTAGCCGGTGAGCTTCTTCCTGGCGTATTCCACGTTAGTGCGCGTGCTCTTGCTACATCATCGTTGAATATATTCGGAGATCAGCGCGATGTCATGGCTGCACGTCAGACGGGCTGTGCGATGCTCTGCGAGGACAGCGTACAGGAGGTCATGGATCTGGCAGCAGTTGCTCATCTGGTAGCGATAAAAGGGCGTGTGCCATTCATCAACTTCTTTGATGGATTCCGTACGTCGCATGAAATCCAGAAGATTGAGATGATTGACTATGACGATCTCGGAAAGCTTCTCGATTGGGATGCAGTAAAGGCATTCCGTGATCGCGCGATGAATCCTGATCATCCGTTCATTCGTGGCACGGCTCAGAACCCGGATGTTTATTTCCAGGAGCAGGAGTCTGTTAATAGCTTCTATGACAAGATTCCGCAGCTCGTTGAAGATACTATGGCTGAGCTGTCCAAGATCACCGGACGCGAGCATCATCTGTTTGACTACTATGGTGCAAAGGATGCAGACCGCATAATCATCGCTATGGGCAGTATCTGTCAGACAGCCAGAGAGGTCGCGGATTATCTCAATAAGAGCGGCGAGAAGGTCGGCGTTCTTGCTGTGCATCTCTATCGTCCGTTCTCTATTGAGCATTTCTTCAAGTATCTACCTAAAACCGTCAAGAAGGTCGCTGTACTTGACCGCACCAAGGAGCCAGGTTCTATTGGCGAGCCGCTCTATCTTGATGTCAAGGCTGCGTATTATAATTCCGACATGGATCCTATTATTGTCGGCGGTCGTTATGGCCTTGGCGGAAAGGATACGACACCAGATCAGGTATTTGCAGTATATGAGGAACTGAAGAAGGACGATCCTAAGAACGGCTTTACCATTGGCATAGAAGATAATGTTACAAACACATCCCTTGCACCATGTAAGACGGATGTAGACCTTACGCCTGAGGGAACGACGTGCTGTAAGTTCTGGGGACTCGGCTCTGATGGTACGGTCGGTGCTAACAAGAGCGCTATAAAGATCATCGGTGATAATACAGACATGTATGCGCAGGCATATTTTGCATATGATTCCAAGAAATCAGGCGGAATCACGATGTCCCATCTACGTTTCGGCAAGCTGCCAATCACATCACCATATCTCATCACGAAGGCAGATTTCATCTCTTGTTCTCAGCAGTCATATGTGAACAACTATGATCTTCTGGCAGGATTGAAGCCGGGTGGTAAGTTCCTGCTGAACACGGTATGGAGCGATGAGGAACTCGATAAGAACCTGCCGGCATACATGCGCCGCTATATTGCAAAGAATAATATAGAGTTCTATACGGTTAATGCGGTAAAGATTGCACAGGGACTGGGACTCGGCGGACGTTTCAATATGGTTATGCAGGCTGGGTTCTTCAAGCTGGCAGGGATTATCCCGATGGATAAGGCTGTCGCTTATCTGAAGGACTCTATACAGAAGTCTTATGGCCGTAAGGGACAAAATATCGTAGACATGAACAATGGTGCTGTCGATCAGGGTATTACGGCACTGCACAAGGTCGATGTTCCTGCAAGCTGGGCTGATGCAGAGGATGAGCCTGAGAAGAAGCAGGATGCACCGGAGTTTATCACGAAGATCCAAAACGTGATGAATCGTCAGGAAGGCGATAAGCTGACCGTTGCCGACTTCAAGGGCATGGAAGATGGCACATTCCCATCTGGTGGTTCTGCATACGAGAAGCGTGGCACAGCGATCATGGTTCCTGACTGGGATGCTGATAAATGTATTATGTGCAACCAGTGCTCGTTCGTATGTCCTCACGCTGCGATTCGTCCGTTCCTCCTGACGGATGACGAGCTCGCAAACGCTCCTGAGGGAATGCCTACGAAGGATTCAAAGGTCGCTAAGGGCATGAAGTTTACGATGTCCGTATCTACGATGGATTGCCTTGGCTGCGGCAACTGTGCAAATATCTGCCCAGCAAAGGCACTCGAAATGAAACCGCTTGATGAGGAACATCGTGATAAGCAGAAGTATTTCGATTATGCTAATGATCCAAAGAAGGTTGCTCCGAAGAAGAATCCGATGAACAAGAAGACCGTTCCTGGTAGCCAGTATGAGAGACCGCTCTTTGAGTTCTCTGGTGCATGTGCAGGCTGTGGTGAGACTCCATATGCGAAGCTTATTACGCAGCTTTTCGGAGACAGGATGATGGTAGCGAATGCTACAGGATGTTCCTCGATATGGGGCGGCAGCGCACCGGCTATGCCGTACACGAAGAATGAAAAGGGTCATGGACCTGCCTGGGCAAATTCGCTCTTCGAAGATAATGCGGAGTTCGGGCTTGGCATGTGCCTGGGTGTAAAGGCTATTCGTGAAGCCCTTGCAGGTGATGTCAAAGAGGCGCTCGATGCTGGAAAAGGAAGCGCAGACCTTCAGGCAGCTATGCGTGATTGGCTTGACAACATGAATGCTGGCGAGGGAACGCGTGACCGCGCAGACAAGCTTACAGCACTTCTTGAAGCTGAAAAAGGCTCCGATGAGTTACTGAACAAAATCTATGAGAACAAGGGATATTTCGTAAAGCGTTCACAGTGGATCTTCGGTGGCGATGGCTGGGCATATGATATTGGCTATGGCGGACTTGATCATGTCCTTGCATCTGGTGAAGATGTGAATGTATTCGTCTTTGATACGGAGGTTTATTCCAATACCGGTGGACAGGCTTCAAAGTCTACACCTGCTGCCGCTATCGCGCAGTTTGCAGCTACTGGTAAGAAGACGAAGAAGAAGGACCTCGGCATGATGGCCATGAGCTACGGCTATGTATATGTCGCACAGGTCTGCATGGGAGCTAACCACGCACAGACTGTTAAGGCGATTGCAGAGGCAGAGGCTTATCCTGGACCGTCTCTTATCATCGGCTATGCACCGTGTATCAATCATGGCATAAAGATGAATAAGAGTCAGCTGGAAGAGAAGAAGGCTGTCGAGGCAGGCTACTGGTCTACATATCGTTACGACCCACAGCTTCGTGGAACAGATAAGAATCCGTTCCAGCTCGATTCGACGCCTACACCTGATTTTGGTAAGTTCCAGGATTTCCTGCAGGGAGAAGTACGCTATAAGTCTCTACAGCGTAAGTTCCCAGATACGGCGGATAAGCTGTTTGAAAAGACACAGCACGATGCCGAAGGCAGGCTTGCAGGCTATAAGAAGCTCGCTGGAAAATAATATCAGATAGGTTCATTCCTGATACAGGGGTACAGCAGCCTTCGGGCGCTGTACCCTTGTTTTTTCCTGATAAAACGTCCTGAATGTTATATGATTAAGTGAGTTTAGATGATGTGTTGAACAGTGAAAGTCTATATATGAATCGTTTTTCTGTGAGGGGTGTTTTCATCGTGGGTGATCTTTTAGACGATAGGCAGCATCTTAACTTTAAATGGGATAAGCTGGGTAATATAGCACTAGGCAGACCCAACCTCGGTGAAGAGGTTCCAGTAGCCGTATATAGGCTGTTTGAATATTCAATGGGTGATGTGCTGGCTCATGAGCTTGGAGCTGAGAGAGCGGAGGAGCTTACCAGACGTGCAGGCGTGAAGGCTGGTAGAGAATTTGCGCGAAATGTATTGAATCTGAACCTCGACAAGAAGGAATTCCTTGCGCAGTTGACACAGAAACTGCTGGATCTGAAGATTGGCGTCCTTAGGGTAGAGAATGCTGACCTGGAAGCTGGAATATTTACCCTTACGATTGGGGAAGGCCTCGATTGCAGTGGATTGCCGCCAACTGGTGAATTAGTATGCAACTATGATGAGGGCCTTCTTGAAGGAATATTTGGTGAATATACAAAGGCAGACTTCCATGTTCGTGAGGTTGATTGCTGGGCTACAGGTGCGAAGACGTGCCGTTTCAGAGGGCGTCAGGCGTGATAATCTGACGTTGTGTTAGGGGGCATATAGAGTTGGAGGAAGCATCAAGTAAGTTTTGCGATTATCTGAGACAGTCCATGAGAGACCCTTCGCATGCAACACTGGATACTTCTGGGCTGTCTGGCAATGATGCTATACTTGCAGGACTGCTAGAGAAGTTGAATGGGTTTTTATGCGAAAACCAGGAGTTTGGACGGGATATAACGGAAGGCATAATCAAGGAAGCACATCTTCCATCCAGGCAGAATGCACTTGCCAGTCCCCTGAAGGCTGCGCATAACATGATGAGCTATCTGATGTGGCTGATGGATGAGGTCGCATCTGGTGACTATAATCAACGGCTTAATGTCTCTAGTGATTTATCGAAGTCATTCAATAATATGGTGGAGTACCTGCTTGATCTTTCGATGCATGACAAGATCACGGGAATCCTTAACTGGGATGGATTCAAAAAGTATGCAGCTAGCTTGATCAGCGAGAAAGATGGTAATAATGACACAGGTTACTATATCTTATCTTTTAGCATAAAAGACATAGACCATTATGCTGTTATATACAATTCTAATGAACGGGATGCTTTACTCAAACGGGTCGCTTCATTCTGTACTGGCATATGCAGACGAGGAGAGATTTGCGCTCGTCATCACGATGATAATTTTCTTTGCCTACTTATGGCTTCTTCAGCTGAAGAGGCTGCAAGGCGTATGGCGCTATGCCAGAAATGTTCGGTGTTCGGTTCTGATACTGTCGTACCAATCTTTCGCATAGGGATATACCCAGTTCACTCAAATGTCAATATCGATATAACGGGAATGTGCAATCGCGCTGCTTTCGCACAGTATTCAAGTAGTCAGTATGGCGATGGATATGCCGTATTCAATGATGATATGGCGAAAAAATACGATTGGCAGAATAATATCATGTCACGGTTCAAGTATGCTATTCAGAACCATGAATTCCAGCCGTATTATCAGCCTAAGGTATGTACGAGTACAGGGAAGGTCGCTTCTTGTGAAGCACTTGCACGGTGGTTCAGGTCTGATGGCTCCATGGTTATGCCGGGGGATTTCATAGAAATCTTCGAGAAGAATGGCGCCATTACTATGCTGGACTTTTATATGCTCGAAGAAATATGCAGGCAGATTGCAGAACGTAGAGCAGCCGGCCTGAATACGGTTCCTGTTGCAATCAACTTTTCACGTGAGAATCTGCTGGACGAATCATTTGTTTCCAATATTTCCTACGTCATGAAAAAGTATGACGTTCCTGCGTCTATGCTTGAGGTAGAAATCACCGAGACGGCCTTTTTCGAGCGCATAGATATAATGCTCAATATAGTCGATCAACTGCACCAGGCAGGATTCATGGTGTCTATGGACGATTTCGGGTCAGGCTTTTCATCGCTTAATATGTTGAAGAACATACCTGTGGATACATTGAAAATAGATAGGCTCTTCTTCAAGGATTTTGGTACAGATGAACGTGTACAGTTGCTACTGCGAGATATCTTGTTCATGTCAAAGCACATGGGTCTTAAAACGGTCGCTGAGGGCGTAGAACATGCAGATGAAGTGGATTTCCTTCGTAAGAACGAGTGCGATTTTATACAGGGATACTATTTCTACAAGCCTATGCCACAAAGTGATTTCTATCAATTGATTGATGGGCAATGATATTTTTATTATGGCATAAAGAAAGACCTCACGTAACGTGAGGTCTTCTTTATATGTATTACTTGTTAGCGTTTATAAGCTCCATGACTTCATCAGCCTTATTGTCTGAGCCAAGTACATACTTGATCTTATGTGCGACAAGCTCATGAATATAAGCACGCCCTGGTCCGATATATTTGCGTGGATCGAAGACATCCGGCTGTGCAGCCATTGTCTCTCTTATTCCTGCAGTCATTGCTAGGCGCAGGTCAGAGTCAATATTGATCTTGCATACAGCAGACTTAGCAGCTTTGCGAAGCTGATCCTCAGGTATACCCACAGCATCCTTCAGAGCTCCACCGTTGTCGTTGATTATCTTTACATACTTCTGGATAACAGAGGAAGCGCCATGAAGGACAATCGGGAAGTCCGGAAGACGTTTTTCTACCTCTTCGAGTATATCGAAACGGAGCTCAGGTGGTACAAGTATGCCATCTGCATTTCTCGTGCACTGTTCAGGTTTGAACTTGAAAGCACCATGACTTGTGCCGATAGCTATAGCCAGCGAGTCGACACCAGTGCTCTTAACGAACTCTTCCACTTCATCCGGCTGAGTGTAATGTGCTTCATTAGCTTTTACCTTGACATCATCCTCGATGCCGGCAAGCTGTCCGAGCTCTGCTTCAACAACAACATTATGCTCGTGAGCATAGTCGACAACGCGCTTTGTTAGCTCTATATTCTCTTTGAATGGATACTTAGAGCCGTCAATCATAACGGAAGTGAAGCCGCCATCTACGCAAGATTTACAAGTTTCAAAGTCAGCACCATGATCAAGATGCAGGGCGATAGGGATATCGCAAACGTCGAGAGCCGCTTCTACAAGGTGTACAAGGTATGCGTTCTTAGCGTATTTCCTTGCACCTGCCGAAGCCTGTAATATAATAGGAGACTTCAGTTCCGCAGCTGCCTCAGTGATGCCCTGTACAATTTCCATGTTGTTGACGTTGAAGGCTCCGATAGCATAGCCGCCATCATAAGCTTTCTTGAACATTTCTTTTGTTCCAACTAGTGGCATGTCATTACCCCCTATATAAAGTGAATATTACCAACATTTATATTGTATCATAATAAATGGATAAAGAACAGTAGCGAGTGTCCTTTTTCGGTAAATAAGGTAAAATATTCGTAATCATATAGTAAAATTCGGGAATGCAATATCGGTTATTTTTTTCATATCTGATGGTAAAGATGCTTTTAAGCTGATAGACTCGCCGGTAATCGGATGGGTGAAATCCAGCTTGTAAGCATGTAGGGCCTGGCGGCTTATGAACGTCATGTCACCACCATACAGACTATCGCCAATGATAGGATGCCATTCATGAGCTAAATGCACGCGTATCTGATGTGTGCGCCCCGTATCAAGCTTGAGACGAAGAAGTGATAGCTGTTGCCTTTCTCCAGACGGCAACGTAATCTTGCCGATAGCTTCAGTTGTATAATGTGTAATGGCATTCTGGCCATCGGGTCTAACCATGCGCTCTATAATGCTGTCTGCAGTCCTTCCGATAGGCAAATCAATAGTTCCATTATAGGGCTCCATTTCACCTGTTATGATGGCAAGATACTGCCTATGGAACGATTTCCTTCCCAATTTATGAAGCTGATACTGTGCTTGTGGTGCTTTGGCAATGAGCACGAGCCCGCTGGTGAGTTTATCCAATCTATGCACAGGGTGAAAGTCCCAATGCTGACCAGTTCGCGCGTAATATCCTTCTATGGCGTTACCGAGAGTTCCTTCCTGATGCCAGCTCGTAGGATGTACGACCATACCTGGTATCTTATTCACGACAATCAGCCAGTCGTCCTCATAGACTATGTCTATAGGAATATCGGCTGGCTCGATATGGCTTCTTTTGGGGATCTCCCATGTTATGGTATCTCCTGCACATAAGCGTGAGAGGGCAGCGACTGCAGGACGCCCATTTATGCTGAACGTACCGGAATGCTTTATACGCCTCCATAGTGTGTCAGAGGCTCCAGTAAAACGCTTTATAAATGTTTTTGCGGTACACCCATCCATTTCAAAAGGGACTGTATAGCTTTCCATTTAGATTTACTGTGCTTCAAAGAGTGGAAGCGTTTCGAGGTAGATGATGTCGTCACGCTTCATGGCTTCGCCCTCTGCGAGCACAGCTGCTTTGCCTGCAACTATTCCACCCGCTTTGCGTGTAAGTGCAGTGAGTGCAAGCATCGACCCTCCCGTGCTGATTACATCATCTAAGAGGAGCACATTCTTGCCCTTGATACGGTCTATATCAGAATCCATCAGGCAAAGCATCTGCTTGCCCTTCGTCGTGATGGACTCGTCCTCAACGCAAATTGGACGTTCCATATATGCCTTCACGGACTTGCGTGCAACAATGAAATGTGACATGCCAAGCTCTTTTGCAAGGTCTGCGGCAAGCGGAATACCTTTCGTTTCTGCTGTGAGGATGATATCCACGTTAGAAGGGATTTTTTTGGCAAGTGCCTTTGCACAAGCAGATGTAAGCTCCACATCACCTAGCATGACAAAACCGGCTATAGCAAGCTCGTGTGATACATTCAGCACCGGAAGCCGACGTGTGCAGCCTGCAACATGTAGTTCATAAAATCTTTCTGCCATTTTCTACACCTCGTAAGTGATTCTCGGAATAATATAAATATTATACTATCTAATACATAAAAATTTGTCAAGTCCTGGATAAATCAAGGCTTCATGCATCTTCTAACTCCAACCGTGACATAATTTTGACACAGCTGAGGTTAGATTTTTTATCATTACTATTTATAGCTCCATCCATTAAAATGTTTGAAAATAAAGACTAGAAATAAAGAAAGGGCTGCTTGATGTACGGCTGCCTAAAAAATAAAGTTTCCAAAACATGAAGGTGAAAGGACGATTTACGGAGAATTAATAAAATGATTCACTAATAGTACCAATTAAAATGATTGAATTGAGCGTTTATTCAAGAAACGAGGGGTAAAAATGAAGAAGTATGTTGTTTTTGGTGGTATGTTGGTGGAAGTAAAAGATGATAAGTTCATGGGATACCCTATCGAGGGGATTGCTCGGCTGAATAACCGTATTCCGTATGATGTCATGGTAAATGTCATATGTGGCGGTGAAAATGGATATATACCGACAAAGGGTATATATCAATCAATCCGGGAAAGCAAATGGCAAGTGCTTACAAAGCACATCGATGAAGAAAACCCCATAGAAGTTAATTAAAATCGCGGCAATTCATCTTGGGGTTTCAACCCCGAGATGAATTGCCGCCCCCTCAGTCGGGGACTTTCTTATATTGATTCTGAATGTATTTCTCTACAACGTCTTTACTCATATTTCCAAGTGTGCTCATAAAATAGCTTGAAGACCAGAGTTTGCCACTCCAAAACTTCTTACGCTTTATTTCAGGATGCTTTTGAAAGAACATCCTAGCGCTGCCACCTTTGAATGCTTTGACTATGTTTGTTGGGGCATACTTTGGCTTGAAGCTGATAAGCATATGGATATGCTCCGGCATGACTTCCATTGTTTCAACCGTGACATCATTGAGTTCCGCAATTCGGTTCAGAATATCTTTCATATCTTGTACGAGCTCTGGTGTGGTGAACGCCGGACAACGATACTTTGTCACCCAAATAAGATGAAAATGAAAGTTGTAGACATATCCTCGTTCGTAGACGGCGTCTGGTACACGTTCTTTCTTTCTCATATGTATCACTCCTATTGGCGCAATTATAGCATTTACAAATTGATTTAGCAACTCATATGTAGTATAATTGAGATGGCTGAAGGAGGTGAAAATATGCTAAAGAGAATGGATAAATACCAGTACCACTACGGGCTGAAAGTTAGACTCTACCCCAGTACAAAACAAAAGCAAGTCATTACTGCCAGTTCTAACGCCAGCCGTTTCGTCTATAACAAAATGGTCGAGTTAGGCAAAGAGATTTCTAAGTTTGGAAAGCCGGACATCTACATCAAAGTCGTAGATGAACGTTTGGCAAGACTAAAAGACCTTAAGAGTTCTACGACTACGTTGAAGAATACATATCCGTGGCTTTGCGCCAAAGACATCGATACTCTTGCTATCGAGAACGCCAAGCAATCTTATGGCAAAGCATGGAATATGTATCGCAAAGTCTACAACATTGCTCCACCGAACTTCCACAAGAAGTCCTATGAGGAGAAGTATCAGACATCAGCGCAATATGACAAAAAGAAAGTCTCCGTAGCCACCATGAACAACGGCAGGTGCAGGTTCTCTAAGAATCATGTTGTTCTTCCAGTCCTCGGAAAAATTCGCTATGTTGGGTCCCGTAAGATGATGGAGAAGCTTTTTGCAATGTGCGAAGTGCGCATCGGCACTGTCACCGTAGCGAAAAACGGCTGTGACGAATACTATGCCTCGTTTCAGTTAGCTTCTGACGAATCGTTTGTTATCGAAGCACCGAAGACAGGTTCGCAGGTCGGCATTGACCTCAACGAAGAAAATTTTTACGCTGATTCCGATGGACACATCGAGCCGAATCCGCACTACTACCGCAGAGCTAGGAAACGTCTAGCAAAAGCACAACGAATCCTTGGCAAGCGAACTGCTAGAGCAAAGAAAGAACATCGCCCACTAAAAACGGCGAAGAACTATCAGAAACAGCGCAAGCTCGTAGCAAGAATCACTCAGAGCGTAATGAACCGCCGTAGAAATTTTCTCCACAACCAGTCCACGACACTTATCAATAACCACGATTTGGTCGTAGCCGAAGAATTGCGGAGTAAAAACATGATGAAGAATCATGCTTTGGCAATGTCCATTCAAGACAACGGATGGAGAACCTTCCTAAACATGATGACCTATAAAGCAGCTTTATACGGGAAGACGTTCAAAACCGTAAATCCTCGAAACACCACGCAGACTTGTTCCGCTTGCGGTCATGTCCTGAAGGGAGAGCACAAACTCACTTTGAAAGACCGCGAATGGACGTGCCCAGTCTGTGGTGTCCACCATGCAAGCAGGGACGTAAATTCCGCTAAAAACATTTTGACTAAAGGTTTGACCTGAATCAGTATATAGTCCGTTTGGCAACTTGCGGACTCTAATGGCCTTGGTAATTAGTGGGCCTCTACCGCCTGTAGGGATGACCGAAAGCGGCAAGCTGGCCGTATCTAGGTAAATTGTGAAAGCCTCAATGGGTGCTCACAAGCTCGCGGATTCACCCGCGAGCAGTTGACAGAACGGTATGTCATTTCAAAAAAAGCGGCTGATTTGTTTGTTTGTGCTACAAATGAAATTATAGTGTATTCTGAAAAACTAGATATAACATTATTCGGTGCGAGATACCCGCGAAAGAATTGGAAAATCGAATTATCCGACTTGACTATAGAAACATTAGAAGAACAATCTCCATCATGATTGCATTGTGAGGGGTGGTAAAAAATGGCTGTAATTGGTGGGCTGCTCGCCTTCCTGTGGGTGTTAGCTGTAATCATTATAGTAGGTCTCATCATTCTAGGGCTGGTCATCGGGCTGATCGTAGGTCTGTTTAAAATGTCGTATGAATTGGGCGGTTACTCTGGATTCTTGACATTCACATTATGGGTAGGCATAATGCTATTTGACTTAAAAGTGATTAATCCGTATTTTGGTTACAGCGTCGCGCATGTTGTCGCAGTAACAAGCCTTGTAATCTGTGGCGCTCTGCTCTTGTTTTTTACTAGGCTGAATTTTAAGAAGTATGCCGAAGAACATTATGAAAAGCATGTAAATCAAAATGGATTTATCGATGGTTCTAGATGATGGGCGTTCTGAATGAGTTAGAAAGGGACTACAGCATACGGTAAAAATCAAGCATTTCCATCACATGTTATAACGACTATAAAACTGCCGCATGTAACTTACGCGCGGCAGTCCTACTTCTGTGCAACATATCTATGGTAAACCAACAATTATTTTGGCGATTTTCTAGATATTGTGTTGACAAATATTGCTTAATCTGATATTATAATATGCGTCGTCAGTTGATGTGATGTTGACGGATGGTATAGAATCAAATATCCATATAACGGAGTGGTACTCAAGAGGCTGAAGAGGACGGTTTGCTAAATCGTTAGTGTGGGTAACCGCAGCGGAGGTTCGAATCCTCTCCACTCCGCCATTTGAAAACATGGTCCTGCTATGCAGGACTTTTTTTTATAGCGAGGTGCAACGATGAAGAAACGGGGATTTGAGATTGTCACCGGATATGAGGATAGAGGAATACATCTTCCCATGCGAAAAACTGCAAGGAGTGCAGGATATGACCTTGAGGCAGCAGAGGATTGTGTAATTGAGCCCGGAAAGGTGACGATGATTCCAACTGGCGTGAAGGCATATATGCAGGCTGATGAGTATCTGGGTTTGCATATAAGGTCGGGATTTTCTTTAAAAAATAAGCTTTCATTTATTAATAGTGAGGGCATTATAGACTCGGATTATTATAATAATCCTGAGAATGAGGGACATATTTTTGCTGCTATAATGAACTATGGAGATAGCCCGGTCTATGTAAAAAAAGGGATGCGTATAGCGCAAGGTGTTTTTTATAAATATTTGCCTGCAGATGGTGATATACCAGGAGAAGGTGCAGTGAGGACTGGCGGATTTGGATCTACGGGAACTGTATAATGGACAAAAAATGTCTTTTGTGATATAGTTATCGAGAGAATTATAATCAATTTAGTCGGAATTATATGCGCGTCGGAAAGGCGGTGCTGTATGAAAATCTCTACGAAGGCGAAATATGGGGTTACGGCGCTGTACGAACTGGCTCAGCACTTTGGGGCAGGCCCCGTCAGCCTGAATACGATTGCTGTGAGCCAGGATATATCTGAGCCATATCTTGAACAGCTTATGGGTAAGCTTAGGCGGGCTGGCTTCGTGAAAAGCGTACGCGGTGCACAGGGAGGATATATGCTGGCAAAGCCGCCATGTGATATATCGATCGGCTCCATCATCACTGCACTAGAGGGACCAATTGCCTTTGTGGACTGCCTGAATCCCTCTGAGGATATGGTGTGTGGAAAGGCAGAGAGATGTGGCACGAGGAGCGTCTGGACGAAAGTCACGGATGGGATAAATGACGTTCTCGACTCTATAAAGCTTGCCGATTTGTGCGGTGAGTCTGGGTGTGCTAATTGTAGAGTTATGGCCACAGAGAAATGATATGTCAGTTTAAGATGCGAATAAAGCGCAACAGCATTTTGTGGCTGTTGCGCTTTTGGTTTGGTGGATACTATCTGACTGATATAAACGGTTCGGATTCCGTCAAGAACTTTATTTTTGTATTGCCTCCTCAAGCTTTGCAAGCGTGACAATCTCTTTGAGCTGAACGGCATCTGATTTTTTGTAGACAGAGCTGGCAGTCTGGGCTTTTTGAATCACGTCAGCGTCGGAGATATAGGATGTATGATTCTGTATCGGTGCATGAATATATTCGGCCAAAAGACGCTTAAGGACCTGCGTGTTTTCTTCGTAGGAGAAGGCGAGAGCGCGATATCCGTTCGGAAGCTTTGGCGATGAACAAATAATGACGCTTTTTCCAGGGTACTGGCATTTGGAGTTAAGCTTGGATACAGGTACGATATCCAGGTTACGTGGGAGGAAAACACCTTTTGCGATGCACTCTGCAATTTGTCCGCCGAGGTAATCCGTATAGCCGAGAAGACCATGAATAGGATATGCTGTCTTACCGTTCATATAGCTGATGCCATATGTTCCTGTCACAGATATTTGGATGCGATTTTTCGTAGCATTTTTGATGTCGTTGCAAACAGCCTTCCATGCATGGTAGTAGACGCGTGTAAGTGAATGCTTTTCTTTTTGGGATTTAAAGCGGTTATTGCCTAGGAGGTAATATCCCCAGCCGCCCTCTGGAAGTGGATTGATGAGCTTTACGCTTTCCCGGTCTGCACCCGTTTCTTCTAATCTGCTCTCATGCTTACCGCGAAGAGCCACGAATAACCCCATGCGTAGGTTGGAACCATTCCTGAGGGAATGACCCATTTCATGGGCAATCGTTTGTGTCACTTGTGAAGTTCCTTTTAGACTTCCGAATTTCCAGTTTGTATCGCTTATAAGGATATATCCTGCACCTTCTGAGTAAGACCAGCCATCAGATTTACGAAGCCGAAGCGGATGAATCTTAGTCTCATGGTCATGGCGGCTGGTGAATGGTTTATCGACGATCTCGATATTGTTGGCATCGGCCAGGCGCTTTTGGATGGCGAATAATTTGTTATAAAGAGCCTTCTGGCTGCTGGAAAGCGTAGCTGTATCATATGCTCCATCCTTTTTCATCTGCTTCTGTGCCAGACGCTCTTGTCTTGCGGGGGACATTGGTGCTTCGTATGACGCCTCTGCTATAGGTGGATTTATTGTTGTTTGTACTATTCCAAGCGATAGGAGAGTGCCTAATGCCAATGTGATAATTTTTTTTTGATTCATTGCCTAGCTCCTTCATGATGGTTTTGATGATGAGACAGCATAGATTCATCAATATGGAATGTATGCTGAAACCTAAATACGACCTTATCTCATTCTACGCGCATATATAGGAATCCTGTCAGGTTGGTAGTCTTTTATATGTATACTTGAGGATGAATCCTGGGGGGTTACCGCTTACGATTGATGACCTATCTATCTTCATGCCTTCGGTCAAATGGGGACTCACCGCCATGACTGAACTGCCAATCCGCCGCATCGTGGAACCGTAGGTCACAGAGCGTACCATTATAGGCAGGAATATCAGACTCAAGAATGGAATACCCATATCGAAATAGTTGAAATCAGACGAAGGAGCGAGGCTCTTTAGCTCAGGAAGGCATATATGTATGACCTACGCTATCATATGGACGTTGTAGGATAGGTGTTGGAAATGAATCAGGATTGGGATGCCAATGGATATGTGAAGAGTTTCGGTTTTGTGCCACAGTATGGGCAGGATGTGATGAGACTACTTGACTATGAGCGCATCAGGACGCTGCTGGACTTAGGGTGTGGCAATGGTGCTTTGACGGCAAGGCTCTTAGAGCAGGGTATTAGGGTCATTGGGATGGATTCCTCGGCCTCCATGCTTGCTCAGGCACGGCAGATCCATCCCACCATCCATTTTTTGCAGGCGGATGCAACGTCGTTTGCGTTGTCAGAACCAGTGGATGCGGTCTTTTCCAATGCGGTGCTGCACTGGATAGATGAGGCAAGGCAGCCCGCGGCCTTGCAATGCATTTATCGTGCGTTGGTTCCAGGTGGACAGTTTGTCTTTGAAATGGGCGGCTCTGGCTGTAACCAGCTCATCCACGGCGCGCTGGCCGCAGCCTTTAGCAAGCGGGGACGTACCTATCAGAGGCCACAGTATTTCCCTACTATAGGTCAGTACACGCCGCTTTTGGGGCAGGCTGGGTTCAAGGTAGTATATGCGACACTTTTCGACCGCCCCACGCCGCTGCAAGGGGAGCACGGCCTTAAGTACTGGATATGTATGTTCGTCAAATCAGCCTTTGTGGGCATCACTGCAGACGAAAGGGATGCCATTATAGATGAGGTAGCGTCAAAGCTAAGACCGAGGATGTATCAGCATGGCACCTGGGTGGCAGATTACGTAAGGCTGCGTGCTAAAGCTGTCAAAGAATAGTCTTTGGCGGCTAGCTTAGGGCTAGAGAGACGCGCTTCGCCAATGGTGGTGGGGCATCTGGGAGTGTAAGGTAAGTGTGATTATTGTTACGGACAAATTTCTCGTAGCATAGTAACATAGCCTATGATGTATTACATGCTACGAAGGTATAGATAATGAGCACGTTTTTAGCACCGATTCACTCTTGGATGTTTGGTAAGATTCAGGCTCAGGATGAGCTGACGTCGGAGCTCGCAGCGCTGGCTGTGCAAAAAGGCTGGCTGACGCAGGCGGAGGCCGCAGCGTTTCAGTACGAGGAGACCCGGTCGTTGCCGGAGGTTGTGGGCGGGGATATCCACGGTGGTTTGTCCGCACTCATCGAGGAGGCGGAGAGACGTTATGCGGAGCTGGCAGATCGTCTGCTGGGTGGTCACGACGAGCGCCTGGACGATTTAAAAACGGCCGCCTATGCCTTCGGACAAAAGCACGCGGCGATGCCCGATAGCGAGCCACAGGCGTGCTATCAGGCTATACTGGATGTGCTGCTCGACGGTATGCCGTGCGATGGCGTGAATATCGTCACCGATTCGTCGCCTGAGCATTTCAGCTGGGAGCGCCGTATTGACGTGCACGGCGAGCGCTGGGGTGCGCTGGACCGCTCTGTCGCGGAGTACAATGCACTGCGTCGCCAGGTAATGGCGGGTATCCTCGCCAATACGCGCTATGCCGTGGCTACGAGCGATGACCGGCATTATACACTCGTGGCGCAGGGCTGATTGATGCGGTGGTCACTCCCAGTAGAAGTACGAGTTTTCATTTTGACGCACTTTTATCATGAGGGATGCCGCGGTACAAGTTGGCTGCGTTGCAAATCATCACCTGCAAAGAGTAGCAAACGGCTCTTTTGGGGTATACTAAAAGACAACCGCTGTAGCGGACAGAAAGTGAGTGATTATCATCTCTACCAGTAAATATAAGTCCTGGCGCGAGTTGCATCAGCTCGTGAGTATTTTCTGCTGGTTATTCTTCCTTATCTTGAGTTTTAGCGGTCTCGTGCTGACGTTCCGTCCTGAGCTATCGGCCATGGCGCAGACGCATCCGATAGCTCGGATGCTCATGTACGTCATGCATATCCTGCACACGCATTTGGCACTCGGCAGCAACGCGAGTGTAGGTGGCTATTTCCTTGCAGGTATGTTTTCACTTGCTTGCGTAGTCATGCTCGTCTCGGGACTGGTCATCTACCGTCCACATGCGCTCTCCTGCCGTGCCATGCGGGAACAGGCACGGCGCACGGGGCGACTCAGCTACCGCTACTTGGTGACGTTCCTGCATCAGGAGCTATCGGCTATGACGGCAGTCTGGGGCATTTTGCTTTGTTTCTCGGGCGCCTGGATTGCGGCTTTTTTCATACTCATCATGTCTGGGAGCGTCAGCCCGCAGATTATGGCGACGGGCGGTGCGTTTGGCACGGGCGGTATGGTG
Source organism: uncultured Veillonellaceae bacterium (assembly GCA_900315615.1). Lineage (GTDB taxonomy): Bacteria > Bacillota > Negativicutes > Selenomonadales > Selenomonadaceae > RUG114. The sequence continues at coordinate 21,753 of OMZT01000036.1, forward strand.
CTGCAAGTCGATACAGATGCAGGTTTACTCATGCGGCTCACGCAGTTTATGCTAGCCATCCACCTGCATAATCATGAACTTTTTATCCTGCGCGTGCTCTGGGCTGTCTGGATGCTGCTGTTCCTTGTGGCGGCTATGCTGGGCATGGCGTTGCTGGCGAAAAAACGATGGGGCAGCACGCATACGGCTGTGACGGATGTGTCCATGCGCGATGACAGTTGGTCGGTCTGGTTCATGCCTGTGGCCTGGGGTGTGCTAACGTTGCTTGGATTCGTTCTACCACTTTTCGGCTATGTGGGCAGTATGCTCGCTGTCCTTTGCTTGCTACTGCCGTTCGGTTTGCTGGGTTATGAGCTTTGCCGTTGGCACTAGCACGCAATAAAAAGGAAGGTGGGGCTAACATCTGTTTGGCATTATGGTCGATACGCTGGTGACTATCGTCGGCGTTAGTATCGGACTGGGCATATCCGAACGGATCAATAACGCCATCATGGAAGTACTTGCCTGAGCTTACCACGGGGATTTATGGGATCACTGCTTGTCCTCGTTACTGGCCTGAAGATGCTGCACATCATAGAGCTTAACGTCATCACTTACATGCTTGCACTGTTCGTTGTGCTTGGCCTGCTTTGGTGCATTCATTTAGTAGGCCGAATATAACCTATGATATTGTGAACCTAAAAAAGCGGAGAAGGGATACTTCCTCCGCTTTTTCTGCTTTAAAAACTCAATTTTATCTAGCGAGTAATATTTGCTAAAAAAGTAAAAATTTGTACCCCCCCAGGAGGCTTAATATTTTTTCAGAGTCTCTAAGCCCAGGTATTTCAAGGGTTTAGGGACTCTATTTTTTTTGTGTGCCCCACACGGATTCCATGTGTGGTGCACACAAAATGGCAAATTTTTAAAATTTTTGCCGCTAACCCCTTGACAAATCCCCCAAAATCGAGGCGCTACACGCCTTCTGAGAAGTGAAATGTTTTTTCACCGCTCAAAAGGAGGAATTGCCATGTACCCCGAGTCTTTCTGTCAGGCTGCTTATGTAAATTCCCTGCGGGAATTTATCTCGCACCGCCATACCAACAAAAAGCTCTTGAAATTTATCCGCGCCATCATGTCCATCGACCTGGCTCCCGTGGATCATCTCCTCGCGGAAACCTATTCGAAGTTCGGTCCCAGACCTTATGCACCGTTCAGCCGGCTCATCGCCTGCCTTTTGGCCGTCTTTCTCAAGGTCCCGTCCATCACGGACTGGGTAGAACGCCTCCGCAACAATGTGCTTTACGCACGGATCTGCGGCTGGCGCGACTGCCGCAGTGTCCCTGCCATCATGCACGATATTTCGCGTGCGGCGGTGGCGGCCGTACATGCGACTGATGCGGCAACGCAGGCGCACATCCTGCCGCCCGCAGCCGAGACGGGGCAGCTGCTCCAGGCATGTGGCTATATAGATGTGACTGCCTATGAGGATGATAGCTGTTATTTCGTGTCCGGCGGTCGCAGCAATACGTGAGCATCCAGATATAAATAGAGAACGCTGATGAAGCTGCGGCTTTTGTTAGCGTTTTCTTGATTTTTGGCAGATAGTATTAAAAATAAAGGTTCAATTACAAAATGATATATTTCATATTGGGTAGACAGATGAAATAACAAAATCTGTGATGATTTGAACTTAGAAAGTGACTATTGACCTTTTATACAGATGATGATAATATATTCATAAAATGATATATGACAGTCTTTGAGGCGGGGTGAATTTCCCCACCGGCGGTATAGCCCGCGAGCTGTGACGTTCACAGCATGATCTGGTGTGATTCCAGGGCCGACAGTATAGTCTGGATGAGAAAAGAACTGTTGACATCCGGTTAACCGGCGCTTCAGGCTGTGATTTTTTAGTCACGGCCTTTTTGTTTACTATATGCTTTGTTGTGCGTGAAGGTCGTGATGCTATGTGCAGTGATGAGGAATATATGCATGAGGCCATAAGATTGGCGAAACATGCTGTCGGAAGGACATCTCCCAATCCCCTTGTCGGTGCAGTTATCGTGAAAGACGGTCGGATTGTTGGTGAGGGATGGCATAGGAAAGCGGGTACTCCCCATGCCGAGGTTCATGCCCTGCGTATGGCTGGTGAGCTCGCAAAGGGGGCAACGCTTTATGTCACGCTTGAACCGTGCTCGCATTATGGAAGAACGCCGCCATGTGCAAAAGCGGTAGCCGAATCGGGGATATCACGTGTCGTCATTGGTATGCAGGATCCTAATCCGCTTGTTGCGGGGAAAGGCATTCAGATCTTGCGAGATGCAGGTGTTGATGTCCGAAAGGGAGTCTGCGAGGAGGAAGCCAGAGCACTTAATGCACCATTCCTTAAATGGATACAGAGCGGCATTCCATTTATCGCTGTAAAGATGGCGATGAGTCTCGATGGCAAGATCGCTACATCAAAGGGTGAGTCCCAATGGATCACGAATGAGGATTCACGTGGATTCGGACATAGACTGCGTGATATATACGATGGCATTCTTGTAGGAATAAATACCGTGATTAAAGATGATCCATCACTTACATCAAGGCTGCCAAATGGTAGTGGCAGGAATCCGTCGCGTGTAGTCCTTGACAGCATGGCATCTATACCATTGAAATCAAAGCTTCTGAACGATGGTGCGGCTGATACAATCATCGCTGTATCTGAAATGGCTCCTGAGGATAAGGTTAAGGCAATAGAAGCCAAAGAACGTGTTAAGGTTATACGTGCAGGCAGCAAGATGGTTGACCTACCTATACTCATGAAGAGACTTGGAGAAATGGAGATCACGTCACTTTTGGTAGAGGGCGGCGCTACGGTGAATGATTCATTTTTCAGAGAGGGGCTATGTGACAAGGTATATGCATTTATCGCTCCTATGATTATTGGCGGAAAAAATGCATTATCACCAGTGGGCGGAGTAGGATTTGGATCCCTTTCAGATGCAGTCAGACTTTGTCATATGAAGACCTGCGATATGGATGGAGATATACTTGTGACTGCAGATGTGATTAGGACGGATAAGGGGTGAGAAGGATTGTTTACTGGCATCGTCGAGGAACTAGGAACTGTTGCTGAGTCGGGTGATGGTTTCTTTCGAATACTGGCATCAAAGGTGCTTGAGGGAACAAAAGTCGGAGATAGTATAGCAGTCAACGGCATTTGCCTCACGGTGACGTCTATGGATGGTTCTTCATTCTCCGCAGATGTGATGCCGGAGACGCTTAGGAAGACGTCCCTTGCGTTTGCAAAGCCCGGAAGCCATGTTGATCTTGAGCGCGCAGCGGCTCTGGGGGAACGCATAGGAGGGCATATAGTATCAGGACACATTGATGGCACAGGTGTCCTTCGTTCGATGCGGCCAGAGGGAAATGCCATTTGGATGGAGATTGATGCAGAAGCTGAGATACTGAAATATATAATAGAACGTGGATCTGTTACTATTGATGGCATCAGCCTTACCGTAGTAAGTGTAGGAAGCACGAGCTTTACTGTTTCTTTGATACCACATACGCGCGAGGTGACAGTCCTTGGTGAACGAGAAGCGGGTGACCGCGTTAATATAGAGACGGACATGATAGGAAGATATGTAGAGCGATTTGTTCATGCGGCACATTCTGATACACCAGAAATAACGAAAAACTTCTTGTTAGAGAATGGCTTTTGACGGTATCTGCATAATTGTGATATATGTTGGAAAGGTGTGACTTACATGGCATTTGCAACAGTTGATGAAGCAATAGAAGACTTCAAGAATGGCAAGATGGTCGTTGTCGTTGATGATGAGGATCGTGAGAATGAGGGTGATGTCATAGCGGCAGCGGAGACGCTTACGCCAGAGCAGATGAACTTCATGGCCACTTATGCCAAAGGGTTGATATGCACACCAATGGATGGAGCCTTCTTGGATAAGCTTGAGATTGAGCCGATGGTTACTAACAATACGGATAATCATGAGACGGCATTTACCGTATCTGTTGATGCATTTGATACGGAAACCGGCATATCAGCTTTTGAACGGGCAAAGACGGTACGTGCTCTTGTCGCCGATGATGCTAAACCATCCGGGTTCAGGCGTCCAGGACATGTTTTTCCACTTAGGAGCGTTCCGGGGGGCGTCTTGAGGCGTGCAGGACATACGGAGACAACAACAGACCTTGCAAGGCTTGCTGGATTGAAACCGGCTGGCGTATGCTGCGAAATCATGGATGACGATGGGCATATGATGCGCACGCCTAAGTTGCTTGAATTTGCCGAAAAGCATGGCTTGCATATCATAACAGTCAAAGCACTTATAGAGTATCGTAAGCGCACGGAAACACTTGTCCGCAGGGTCGCTGACGTGGACTTCCCAAGTAAATTTGGACATTTCCGCATCAAGTCATACGAGAGTACATTGGATGGTAAATGCCACCTTGCAATCGTAAAGGGAGATATCAGGGGAAAGAAGAATGTCCTTGTCAGAGTTCATTCGGAGTGCTTGACAGGTGATGCGCTTGGATCTCTGCGCTGCGATTGCGGCCAGCAGCTGCATATCGCGCTGAGAAAAATCGAAGAGGCAGGCGAAGGAGTCGTACTTTACATGCGGCAGGAAGGACGTGGTATAGGCCTTGCAAACAAGATGCGCGCTTACAAGCTTCAGGATGACGGCAAGGACACGGTAGAGGCCAATGTGCTCTTGGGATTTGCTCCTGACCTCCGCGACTATGGCATAGGCGCACAGATCCTTTCTGACCTTGGACTTACCAGCATAAGGCTTATGACGAACAATCCAGCTAAACGCAGTGGGCTTGAGGGGTACGGATTGAAGATAGTAGAGCGTGTCCCGCTTGAGGTTGAAGCCAATAAATATAATGAGAAGTACCTGAAAGTGAAAAAAGATAAGATGGGTCATCTCCTGACAAAGGAATAATTTATCAATATACTGTATGGAGGAATGAAGAATGGCAAATATAATAGAAGGAAACGTATCTGCAGAAGGACTTAAATTTGGAATCGCTGTGGCAAGGTTCAACGAATTTATCACGAGCAAGCTCCTGGGTGGCGCGCTGGATACATTGAAAAGGCATGGCGGAAATGAGGATGACATCGATGTCGCATGGGTGCCAGGAGCATTCGAACTGCCACTGGTCGCAAAGAAAATGGCCAAGAGTGGCAAATATGACGCCGTGATATGCATAGGAGCCGTCATTAGGGGAGCTACGACACATTATGACCTTATCTGCAACGAGGCAGCTAAGGGAATCGCTCAGACGGGACTCGAGACGGGTGTACCTGTTGTATTCAGCGTTGTAACGGCGGAAAATATACAGCAAGCGATAGAGCGTGCGGGTACAAAGGCTGGCAATAAGGGAGCCGATGGTGCAATGACGGCCATGGAGATGGCTGACCTGATGAAGAGGCTGTGATCATGAAAATAGGAATAATAAGCGATACGCATGGCAGTGAGATGCGTTGGCAACTGGCATACGATAAATACCTTAAAGGCTGTGACTTGATCGTACATGCGGGGGATGTCCTATATAATGGACCGAGGAATCCGGTACTGGAGGATTATAACCCAGGGGGACTCTGTGCGCGTATCAATTCAATACCAGAGCCTATGGTTATAGCGCAGGGCAACTGCGATTCGAGAGTGGATGCCTCCGCATTGGATGTGCCTTCTTGTCTGCCGATAGTCTTTACGGACGTGAAGGGCGTCAAGATAGTCGCAACACACGGTGATAATCTTATGACAGATAGTGCCAGGAATGAGTTCATATCGAAATACAAGGCAGACATCACCATAAGCGGACATACGCATGTTACTGTACTCGAAAAAAGGAATGGAACTACATTCGTAAACCCCGGTTCACCATCACTTTCAAAGAGAGAAGATGGAAGAAGCACCGTTGCCGTTTATGAGGATGGTACCATTCGTATATATGATATTGATACAGACGAGATATTGATGCAGCAAGAATTATAATCGTGGAGATAAGTGTATGAAGGATAGACTGGTTAAAGCAACATCGGGCGGTATAAGGGTATATGCCGCAGTCACGACAGATCTGGTAAACGATGCGGTGATTCGCCATAAATGCCAGCCGACTGCATCTGCAGCATTAGGTCGCACAATGACAGGCGCATTGATGCTTGCTGCGAACCTAAAGAATGAAGAGGCCGTGACGCTGACATTCAAGGGAGACGGTCCACTCGGAAAAATCGTGGCCGATGCAGTCCCGGAAGGATTCGTCAGAGGCTATGTGGAGCATCCAGAAACGGATATTCCACTTAATGCATCAGGGAAACTTGACGTAGGTAGAGCTGTAGGCGCCGGTATCATGACGGTCACGCGATTCACTGGGCTGAAGAATCCTATTACCGGTAGTGCAGAGATTGTAAGCGGCGAGATTGCAGAAGATATAACGAACTATCTGTATACCTCAGAGCAGACACCCTCGGCAGTGGGACTTGGTGTCCTTGTGGATACGGACCTCACCATAAAGGCATCTGGAGGATTTATAGCTCAGCCGCTACCTGAAGCTACTGATAGCGAAATCACTCAGCTTGAGGAGAATATAAAGGCACTTAGGCCTGTGTCGTCTATGATAGCAGATGGAATCGACGGCGAGGGAATCATTCGAGAACTGCTCAGTGGCTTTGATGATTTGAAGATACTTTCGTCTACCAATCTATCATTCAGATGCCATTGCTCTAGAGAAAGAGTGGAAAGTGTCCTTATAAGCTTAGGATATGACGAGCTAAGCAGCCTAGCTAGCGAAGGTCACGCCGAAGTAGTCTGCCCGTTCTGCTGCGAGAAATATCAGTTCAATGAAAGCGAGCTGCAGGATCTTTGCGAGAAGGTAAGGAAATAACGTCATTGCCTTTACGTGCTTGAATGGCATAGTTAGCGTGGCTTAGAATATCTGTGCTGCCCATATGAGGCATGAAAGATGCTAGCGTAGAGGGGAAATTCGCTATGATGAAGAAAATGCTTTTGGTAATTGATGTCCAGAATGACTTCGTAGATGGCTCACTAGGGACTGAGGAAGCACAGGCTATGCTGCCAAGGTTACTAGAGAAGGTGCAGGAATATAAAGGTGAGATCATCTATACGAAGGATACTCATCCTGATAATTATTTAGAGACTCAGGAGGGTAAGAACCTGCCTGTATCGCATTGCATCCGAGGAACTGCGGGCTGGGAGCTCGTGCCAGAGCTCCAGAAACTGCAGGAAGAGCGTGGGTCTAAGGTGTATGAGAAGCCGACGTTCGGCAGTACGGCACTCGTTCATGATTTGCGTCGTCGCTACGAGGAAGGTGAGATTGATACTATAGAAATCGTTGGACTATGCACGGATATCTGTGTGATATCGAATGCGCTTATTCTTAAAGCCGCTATGCCAGAGCTGCCAATTTTTGTCGATCCGTCTTGCTGCGCTGGAGTCACCCCTAAGAAGCATGCAGCAGCCCTTGAGGTCATGCAAAGCTGTCAGATAAAGCTGAAGTCGTAAGCTTCAACTGCCGGGAATATGGATGTGCTGCTGCAGCCTGGATAAGACCATAGAGGGGAAAATATAAATATAGTGGTTCCTATGAAAAAGGGATGCTGCACATGATTAGCAGCATCCCTTTTTCATATAAATGGTTATAAAAAAATCCGCCGGATGAACCGACGGATCTCAGTGTCTTTGATTCTTGCGCAACGATCAAAGAGAACGCTCCACCTTACCGGAACGCAGGCAGCGGGTGCAAACATTCACGCGCTTGATTTCGCCGTTGACGACGGCGCGAACACGCTGAATATTCGGCTTCCAGCTACGCTTAGTCTTAAGATGTGAATGGCTTACGTTGTTGCCGGAGAGCTCTCCTTTTCCGCAGACTTCGCAAACATGTGCCATGTGACGTACACCTCCTTCCTGCAGCCTAGGGCAGGTGAGCAAAGCCTGCCTTTGACGCAATACGCATATTATAGCACATATGATATGGCAAGTGCAAGAAATTTCATCGCTTAGATAATAAAATTTATGGGCTTTGATGAAATAAATGTAAATAAGGCTGGATATTGAAGTGCCATATGTGATAAGATATAGGATAGGTTTTTAGTAGGGAGGATTCAGCATTTTGTCGGAAGAGCTTCAAAACGAAATAAAAAAGCGTCGTACATTCGCTATTATATCACATCCTGACGCCGGAAAGACGACACTTACAGAGAAACTTCTTCTATACGGTGGCGCAATACATCTGGCAGGATCCATAAAATCCAGGAAAACGCAGCGCCATGCCGTATCTGACTGGATGGAAATAGAGAAGCAGCGTGGTATATCTGTCACATCTAGTGTCCTGCAGTTCGACTACAATGGATGCCGTATCAATATCCTTGATACACCAGGACATCAGGACTTCAGTGAGGATACCTATAGGACGCTCATGGCGGTAGATAGTGCTGTGATGGTCATCGACGTCGCTAAGGGTATCGAGGCGCAGACGAAGAAACTTTTTAAGGTGTGCAAAGAGCGTGGCATACCGATATTTACGTTTGTGAATAAGCTGGATCATTATGGTAAAGCACCACTCGACCTCATGGATGAGATAGAAGAGGTTCTTGGTATTCGTTCGTACCCTATGAATTGGCCTATCGGAGTTGATGGTGACTATAAGGGGATATATGACCGTCAAAAGAGCGAGATCGAACTTTTCGATGCAGATAAGACGCATGGCCAGGAAGCCAGAAAATCTCGTACTGGTACGCTGGATGATCCGGATTTCGTAAAGCTCTTGGGAGAGACGGATTACAATCAGCTCAAAGAGGATATAGAGCTCCTCGATGAGGCTGGTGAGCAGTTTGACCTGGATAAGATTGCATGTGGTGAGCTTACACCAATGTTCTTTGGATCGGCTATGACGAATTTCGGTGTGCAGGATTTTCTTGAAGAGTATCTAAGGCTAGCACCTTCGCCGCAGCCACGCAAATCTTCAGATGGTTTGATTGCGCCAGATGATGATAGGTTCTCAGGATTCGTGTTCAAGATACAGGCGAATATGAATCCGGCACATCATGACAGACTGGCATTCATAAGGATTTGCTCTGGTAAATTTGAGCGCAATATGCAGGTATGGCATGAGCGCAGCAGCAAGGTAATAAAGCTTTCGCAGCCTCAGCAGTTCCTTGCACAGGACAGGCAGATTATAGAGGATGCGTATCCTGGAGATATTGTCGGCATATTCGATCCTGGAATATTTGGTATTGGGGATACCATATGTGCTTCATCGCATAAGTTCAAGTATGAGGACTTTCCTGTATTCCCACCTGAGAAGTTCGCACGTGTGTCTGCAAAGGATACCATGCGCCGCAAACAGTTTGTGAAGGGTATGATGCAGCTCACGCAGGAAGGAGCTATACAGCTTTTCAAGCAAGCAGGCGGCGGTGCAGAGTCTTATATAGTAGGTACTGTTGGAACATTGCAGTTTGAGGTGCTGGAGTATAGGCTCAAGAAAGAGTATAATGTTGATATAAATATGACCATGCTGCCTTTTGAAGTCGCAAGGTGGATGGCATTCCCTGATGGAGATACGGTGGCACCTGCGGACATACACGGTGCAGAGCGGGGAATGTTCTGCTATGACAGGCGCGATAACCCTGTCCTTCTCGTGAGTAATGAATGGGCGCTTGGGTGGATTACTGAGAATAATCCTAAGTTGCAGCTTTATGCGGTACCGATGGATCGCAAAGAGGCCTGAGCTTTATAATACTGGAGAAAAAATTTATGCTTCTCCATTCAGGTGGTGTTTCAGATTAGCAGTCAGGAAAAAAAATCCAGCAGGGGCGAGTCGTTCCTGAAGGGGACATTCATTCTTACCATCGCGGGATTCGTGGTGAAAGTCATTGGTTCACTGAACTGGATATTCGTTTCTCGAATCCTGGGTGGTGAAGGTATAGGACTGTACCAGATGGCATTCCCAATATATTTCCTTGCAATGAGTGTATCACAGGCGGGTGTGCCAGTTGCTATTTCTATTATTACTGCAGAACGTGTTGCATTAGATGATATCTATGGTGCTAAAAGGGTATTTCGCATATCTATGACGCTGATGCTTGCGACGGGACTTGCCTTTTCTGTACTTACATATTTTGGCGCCGGATGGTTGATTGATTGGCAATTCATACGGGACCCAAGAGCGTATTATTCTGTTGTGGTGCTAGCGCCAGCAATCTTTTTCGTTACGCTTTTGGCAAGCTCGAGAGGGTATCTTCAGGGCTGGCAGCGTATGACACCTACTGCGATGTCGCAGATCGTTGAGCAGATATTCCGTGTCATCACGATGATACTGTTCGCTAGCTTGCTTATGCCGTGGGGGATAGAGTTCGGCGCGGCGGGTGCAAGCCTTGGCGCGTTGGCGGGCGCAGTGACTGGGCTGATTGTACTTGTATACTATCATTGGCGTCTCGACAGGGATATAGAGCGCGATTATGGCAAGCATCTCAAGCCGCTTCCTGGTACGGAGCAGCAGTCCACGTTTGTTATAATGAAGCGCATATTCAAGCTTGCACTCCCCGTTTCGGCTGCGAGCCTTATGCTGCCAGTTGTTTCTAATCTGGATCTGCTCATTGTGCCGCAAAGATTGGAGGCAGCAGGGTATTCGGTAAATCAGGCGACAGAGCTCTTTGGATATCTGAATGGTATGGCTGTGCCGCTTGTAAATCTTTCTACTATACTTACGGCATCTATGGCCGTCAGTATAGTACCGGCAATATCGGAGGCAATGGCATTGAAGCGGCCTGACAGGGTATATAGTCAGACGGCGGCTTCTGTGCGTATATCTAACTTTGTATGCTTTCCGGCGTTCGTTATCGTGTTCATATTGGCTACGCCGATATCCAGCCTTATATACAATGCACCAGGTGCAGGACCAGCTGTTATGATATCTGCTGTCAGTATAGTCCTATTGGGATTACATCAGGTGTCTACGGCTGTCCTTCAGGGCATGGGACATCCGACAATCCCTATGGTGAATATGATACTTGCGGCTGCGGCAAAGGTCGTATTGAACTGGAATCTGACCGCTATCCCGGCTTTGGGGATTATGGGTTCTGCGTGGGCGACCGCCGCGGACATGGGTGTTGCAGCTGTCATCAATTTGTTTTTCATATATCGTTTTACTGGATATCATATAGAGATTGGACAGCTTTTGAAGACGATTGCCGCTGCTATTTTTATGGCGATTGCTGTCAAGGGATTCTATGATGGTACTATGCTTCTTTGGGGGATAGGCGCAATATCCACATTTGGCGCGGTATTCTTCGGTATCGTGATCTATCTTGCAGCACTTGTTGCGGTTGGTGGAATGCACGAGGCAGACATGGCAAGCATTCCGATGATAGGAAAATTTGGAATCAGGCTGATGAGACGTATTGGAGTATTCAAGGATGAACCTGAAGCGCATAGCGATGAGAAGGACGGTATATCCAAATGAAAAAATTCATACTCTACTATAATCCAGTATCCGGGAATGCAGCTTTTAGAAAAAAGATCGATGGGTTTATTGAGATGTTTCAGGCTCTCGGTACAGTGCTTATACCGTATAGGACTACACCAGGGGATAATACTGAGGCGTTTATCAGGCTTACCGAGAGTGTACATGCCGATGGTATATTGGCGGCTGGTGGTGATGGTACTTTCAATCAGGTAGTCAATATCTGTATAAAGAATGGCATCAGCATTCCCATTGCTGTTATAGGTAGTGGTACGTCTAATGATTTTGCGATGTCATTGGGATGTACTGATCTCGATGATTATGCCAAGCGCATAGTGGCGGGACATACAATGAAAATGGATGTCGGCTATGCGAATAATGATTACTTCATAAACGTAGCCAGTGCTGGAATGCTTACGTGTATTGCACACGATGTGGATCACAAGTGGAAGAATACAATAGGTAAAGCTGCATATTATATAAAGGGTGTCGGTGAACTTCCAAAGCTGCATCCTATCCATCTAAAAGTCTCTGCAGATGGGAGTCAAGAGTTCGATGGAAGTGCGTATCTTTTCGTTATAGCTAATAACAACGCTGTAGCAGGGATGAAGAACGTAGCGCCCAGGGCTGAGATAGATGATGGTATGCTTGATTTGTTGATACTTGAGAAATGCAGTATGCTGGAATTTGTGAATGTATTCAAGGATATGTTCGCAGGAAAGCTGAATCCACCGAGAAGAGGCATCAGGTATATACAGGCTTCTGAGTTCGATATAAGTTCAGATATGAATATAGGGAGCGATCTGGATGGAGAAGCAGGTCCCAAGCTTCCGCTGAAGATAAAGACTATACCACGAGCAATAGAGATATTCTGCTAAAAAGGAGATGTCCATTGGGGCATCTCCTTTTTAGTGACGGATTATTTCATTGTTCCAAGGTAGTAGTTGACGAATTGCTGGGCTGTTCTGCCACTCCTTCCAGAATGCTCAACCTCCCATTGCCTACCAAGGATACGAAGCTTATCATCATCTAGTTTAATGCCTGCTTTTTGCAGGTAATGACTTATGATATCCAGGTATTGCTGCTGGTCTGGAGCCATGAATGTAATGATGAGACCGAAACGGTCTGATAGCGATATGGTCTCATTCATGCTGTCTTTGCGGTACAATTCATCCAAGCCACTGTCACGATCACGCCATGTTTCCTTGATGAGATGGCGTCTGTTAGAGGTAGCGTATATGAGTACGTTTTTGGGTCTGGATTCTACGCCACCCTCGATAGCGGACTTTAAGTATTTATATTCGGTTTCTGATTCCTCGAATGATAGGTCATCCATGAAAATGATGAAGTGTTTGCTAGCGAACTGGCGTAGATATTCCATGATATCTGGTAGAGATTTGAGCTGGTGCCTGGTTATCTGCAGGAGCCTTAGCCCATCACTGTAGAAGTGCTTAGCCAGTGCCTTAACAGATGATGATTTGCCCGTGCCGCGTGCACCAACCAGCAGGACATTGTTAGAAGGAAGATCGTTTATGAATGCATGCGTGTTTTCGATGAGCTGTTTCTTTTGACGTTCATATCCGATTATGTCGGATAGATCCTGTGGCTCAAAATGCTTTATACCACGCAGCTTTCTATTGTTCTCATCCCAGCAGAAGGCGGAATATGATGCGATGTCACCATAGCCATACTTCTTGTAATACTGCATGAATGCATTCGTATATTCAGAGGCTGTATGAGCATCTTTCAGCATATCTGCCATAGCGGCACGGCTTTCATGGGTTTTGATGCTTGTAGGCGTATAGTTGTCAAGGAATTCACATGGTATGAATACAGAAGATTCCTGCTCGAGTAATGGGAGCAGAATCTTGATATCGTGAGTGAATGCAGCCAATAGGCTTTCACCGATATTACCATTTTCTGCTTCTATTGTACGCGCCGCAATATTCTCATCATGTGCTAGTCTATGCAGGAGATACCCACGTATGAGGCTTCCAGAAAATCCGATACGTTCGGCCTCATATATGAGCCTTGACGATGCGAGAGACGTATTTGCATCGTCTTTTTTTATCATCGCGGTAATGAGCGCCTTCATTGTCTTATCTCTCAGTAGTTGCCTGCATATCAGGAGATTACGGAGATCAGGTCCTGTCATGATATTCATTCCTTTCGGTCATTGACGATTAAACATAGTATAGACATATCATGCATATGTTAATTCCATTATACACGGTATATGCTGATATGACGACATTTTTTTAGATGGCGATAAGAAGTCGCTCAGCCTGGCTATGTGGTGAATTTATATCAAATATTGGAAGATTTTATTCAAGAATTGTTAATGAATGACATTAATACATGAATAATTGATGGCGTTTTTAGACAATAGGACAGTTGACATGATTTATATTTGTTGTTATGATAGACGTGTATGGGGAAAGATGCGGCATGTGTATGCCGCATACAACGTTTTTAATGGGGAGGCATATCTTTATGAAGGCATCTGTCTTTATGGGGAGCGATTCTGATTGGCCTATCTTGAAGCCTGCTGTAGAAATTTTGAAGGAATTTGGAATCGAGACGGAAGTCAACGTCGCATCTGCGCACCGCACACCTGTGAAAGTTCGTGAGCTTGTCACGAATGCTCAGGAGCGCGGAGTTGGCGTGTTCATTGCAGCGGCTGGTGCGGCTGCACATCTTGCTGGCGTGATAGCAAGCTATACGACACTGCCCGTGATTGGTGTCCCTATAAATGCTACTCCGCTTAATGGTATGGATGCGCTTCTTTCCACCGTTCAGATGCCATCTGGCATACCTGTTGCAACGATGGGCGTGAATGGCGCAAAGAATGCTGCAATACTGGCAGTGGAGATATTTGCTGTTTCGGATACTGAGATGCAGAAGAAACTGGAAGCATACCGTTCCAAGATGGTACGCGAGGTAGAGAAAAAGGCGGCACATGTAGCAGCACAGCTGTGATAGTGCTGCCTTTTATATAATTGAATTGGATGGAGGATTTTTGATGGAAAAGAAAGCAATTTACGAGGGTAAGGCAAAGATTATGTATACAACGGATGATCCGGATGTATTGCTGGTCTACTATAAGGATGATGCAACTGCCGGTAACGGTGCAAAGAAGGGTACGATAGAGAACAAGGGAATCATGAACAACAAGATGAGCGCATTCTTCTTTGATTTGCTCGCAAAGGAAGGAATCAAGCATCATTATATTAGCATGCCTTCTGATCGTGAGATGCTTGTTAAGAAGCTCGAGATTGTGCCGCTTGAGGTCATCATCCGCAACGTAGCAGCAGGAAGCCTTGCAAAGCGTCTTGGCCTTAAGGAAGGTACGCCGATGTCCTGCCCTGTTATCGAGTTCTGCTATAAGAGCGACGAGCTTGGTGATCCTATGGTTAATCGCTATCACATTCGTGCAATGAAGCTCGCAACAGATGAGGAAATGGAAACCATCGAGAGCATGTCATTGAAGATCAACGATATACTTACTAAGTTCCTCAAGGAAAAGAATGTAGATCTGATAGATTTTAAGCTGGAGTTCGGACGCGACAAGAATGGGGATATCATACTCGGAGATGAGATTTCTCCTGATAACTGCCGTTTCTGGGACAGCACTACGCATGAGAAACTGGATAAGGATCGTTTCCGTCGTGACCTGGGCAATGTTGAGGATGCGTATAAGGAGATGCTCCATCGTCTGACAGGAGAGAGCTTTAAGTAATGTTCAAGGAAGATATGGGTACTTTATGGCATGAGGAATGCGGCGTATATGGTGTATATTCACATGATGAAGATGTGACTATGCTTACTTATTTGGGACTATATGCGTTGCAGCATCGTGGCCAGGAAAGCGCCGGCATAGCAGTCACAGATGGGGCATGGATGGATGTCACGCGTGGCATGGGACTGGTGAATGAGGTGTTCAGGCATCAGGTGCCACATATGGAAAACCAGTGTATCGCTATTGGTCATGTGCGTTATTCTACGACTGGTTCGAGTCTGCTTGCAAATACGCAGCCTTTGATGGTCAATTATTCAGGTGGTAAGATTGCGTTTGCACATAACGGCAACCTTACTAATGCTACTGGTCTGCGTAAGCATCTCGAGGAACAGGGCACTACATTCCAGACGACGATTGACTCCGAGGTTATTGTAAACCTTGTAGCGAGGTCTAGGGAAGATACAGTTGAGGAGCGCATCCTGGATTCGTTGAGACAAGTCAAGGGTGCCTATTGCCTGACGATCATGACCGAGGATAAATTGATTGGAGCGAGAGATCCTCAGGGATTCCACCCACTTTGCATCGGTAAGCTAGGCGAAGGGACATATATACTGTCGTCAGAGAGCTGCGGGCTTGATGTGGTCGGCGCAGAATTCGTGCGCGATGTACGTCCCGGTGAGATGGTGGTTATCGATAGTGAAGGCCTTCATTCATACTGGATTGAAAAGGGCGCGAGGAACGCATTCTGCGTGTTTGAATATATATATTTTGCACGCCCTGACTCCATCCTCGATGAGCAGAGTGTACATGACGCGAGGTTCATGATGGGCAGGATGTTGGCACGCGAATCTGGCTATAAGGCTGATATCGTCATTTCTGTGCCAGACTCCGGTAACACTGCCGCATCAGGATATTCCTTCGAGTCTGGCATACCGTATGTTGAAGGGCTCATAAAGAATCGCTACATAGGCAGGACATTCATACAGCCTACACAGAAGAAGCGTGATACCGCGGTAAAGCTGAAGCTGAACCCCATACGTTCCGTCGTGTCAGGTAAATCCGTTATCATAGTTGATGATTCTATAGTTCGCGGTACAACGAGCGGAAAGATTGTACGTATGCTTCGTGAGGCGGGCGCAAAGGAAATACATATGTGCATTTCATCCCCTCCGATCACATATCCGTGCTTTTATGGCATAGACACGTCCGTGCGCAAGGAGCTCATCGCAGCGACAAAGGACGTTGAGGAGATACGCGAGTATATAGGAGCTGATTCATTGCATTTCCTGTCTATTGACGGACTGAAGAAATGTGTGCGATCAATTGATCCGCAACATATGTGTTATGCCTGCTTTAACGGCGATTATCCGGTACCTAATGAGAACGGTACGAGTGAGACGGACAAGTATGTATTTGAGCACGGGAGAAAAGCGTAATATTGCCTGCTGATGGAGGAATGTAATGGAAAAGAAACTTACGTACAGGGATGCCGGCGTTGATATAGATGCTGGTAATATGTCTGTATCCATGATAAAATCTGCTGTTCGCGCGACGTATAGACCCGAAGTCGTTGGGGATCTTGGCGGCTTTGGTGGATTGTTTGCACCTGATCTTAAGGGGTTCAGTGAGCCAGTCTTAGTCTCTGGCACTGATGGTGTCGGCACGAAGCTGAAGATAGCATTTATGCTGGACAAGCATGATACGATCGGGCAGGATGCAGTGGCAATGTGTGTTAACGATATATTGGTGCAGGGAGCAGAGCCTCTTTTCTTTCTTGACTATCTGGCTGTAGGGCATCTGAAACCAGAGCGTGTCGCGGATATCGTTAAGGGAGTTGCCGCAGCATGCAAGGAGTCTGGGTGTGCCTTGATAGGCGGAGAAACAGCAGAGATGAGCGGTTTCTATCCAGAGGATGAGTATGATATAGCCGGGTTTGCGGTTGGTGTAGTCGATAAACCCAAGATCATCACTCCTGAGCGTGTGCAAGAGGGGGATGTGCTTTTGGGGCTTCCGTCTACAGGTGTACATTCAAACGGATTCTCACTTGTAAGGAAGATTTGCTTCGATGTGAAGGGTTTTAGTGGCAGCGAGCATTTTGCGGAGCTGGGTGATAAGACACTTGGAGAGGTTCTCCTGACTCCGACAAGGCTATACCCATCTGTCTGCATGCCTCTTATACGTGACTTTGATATACACGGAATGGCGCATATCACGGGCGGTGGGTTCTATGATAATATTCCGCGCGCACTCCCAGAATGGGCGGGTGCTGAGATATCGGCGGATTCATTCCCTATGCAGCCTATATTCGCTCTCCTGCAGAAGTGGGGCAACGTCGATTGGCATGAGATGTACCGTACGTTCAATATGGGAATCGGCATGGTAGTTATCGTATCTGGGGCTGATGCGGATAAGGTCATGGATTACCTTGCTAAAAAGGGAGAAAAGTCCTTTAAGATTGGTCATGTCACTAGAGGAAATCATGAAATCACTATCAAAGGCGGCGTTTTTGATGCCTGAGACGAGAGAAGAAGTATTCGGAGTCCTTTGCTCAGGCCGTGGGACAGATTTGCAATCCATTATCGATGCTATTGGACGTGGAGAAATAAATGCGTCTATCGGTGTAGTCATAACGGATAAGCCAAATGTCATGGCCTTGGAACGCGCTGATAAAGCCGGTATACAGAATGTCTGTGTGCCACGCAAGGACTATGATGATCGTGAGAGCTTCGAGAGGGCGATGGTCGCTGAGCTCGAGAAGAACGAGGTCACAACGGTTATCTGCGCAGGATTCATGCGTATCCTGTCTCCTTATTTCGTGCATCATTATGCAGGACGAATAATCAATATACATCCTGCACTGCTGCCGTCATTTCCAGGGGCACATGCGCATCGGGACGTTCTCGCGTATGGTGTAAAAGTGTCTGGATGTACCGTACATTTCGTTGACGAGGGTACGGATAGCGGCCCGATTATCATGCAAAAGGCAGTGCCTGTCCTCGATGATGATACGGAAGAGACACTGGCTGCAAGAGTCCTGAAGGAAGAGCATATAA
>OMZT01000077.1 GCA_900315615.1 uncultured Veillonellaceae bacterium
CATAGCATCTATCATCCCTTTTAGGTCGTCCGTCACGAGTCCCAGATGATGACCCCTGCCCGCTGCTGGATCATCGGATGCCACGAGCTGCACACCGCCGTCCAGCCACAGCATAGTAATATGGCCATCCTTCTCCTTGCGCCGCGTCTCCTTCATGCCGAGCACGTCCTCGAAGAATCTCGCGCTCCACTCTATATCGGCGACTGTTACCGCCGCATGCTCTATATAAGCTCTCATATTTCCTCCATACAATTGAAATATGCTATATGGATTTTACCACAAATCCGCCCTTTTAGCCATCATTCCTGCCAGCCACCCTGAATATCATCATCCCGAAGAGACCGGAGACAACCGAGGTACAGACGATGGCGAGCTTTGCCGTCATCAGTTCGTCCTGCGAGACGAAAGCCAGCGATGCGATGAAAATCGACATCGTAAAGCCGATACCGCCGAGCACACCCGCGCCGATGAAATGTATCCACCGCGTACCCTCAGGCAGCCGTACCAGCCCTGTCTTCACGAGAAGAAACACACTGCCTACGATACCGAGCGGCTTACCTATGAACAATCCGCAGAAAATGCCGATACCAATGGGCGACATGAGCCCCGGGAGGCTGCCCGTATCTATCACTATGCCGGCATTCGCCAATGCGAAAATCGGCATGACCGCATACGCAGACCATGGCTCCAGACGGTGCTCCAGATGATAGAGCAAATGCTCCTCACGCGTCCTCTCACTCCTGCCAGACGGTATCAAAAGCCCGAGCAGCACGCCCGCAATCGTCGGATGTATGCCAGCCTTATAAAACGCCAGCCACGCTATTAAGCCGCCGATAAGATACGGCCAAAACGACCTCGTGTCGCGCCGCGTAAAGCATACCCCAACGATCAGGAGGGACAGAGCACCTATGGCGAGCGATAAAGCTTTTACGCCAGACGTATAAAAAATCGCGATGACGATGATACCGCCGAGGTCATCCACGATGGCAAGTGCCGTCAGGAAAACGGCGATAGCACGCGGAGCGCCCCTTCCAGCAAGAGCGAGTATCCCCAGCGCAAACGCGATATCCGTAGCCATAGGCGTACCCCATCCGGAGATAGACGATAGGCCGTGATTGATGGCGGCGTATATACCAGCCGGCACGACCATGCCGCCAAATGCCGCAGCCGCAGGCAGTATCGTCGCAGACAGCGACCGCAGCTCACCAAACCTGAACTCCCGCTTTATCTCCATGCCGACGGTGAAGAAAAACACTGCCATCAGCCCGTCATTCACCCAATGCAAGAGCGACATTGATAGTGAAGCCCTGCCCGATCCCACCGTGATATACTGGTGCAGCACATCATCATACGCACTAGCTAGCGGACTATTCGCGACCGCCATCGCAAAAACTGCACAGACGAGCAGGACAATACCGCTCGAAGCCTCCATGCGAAAGAATTCGTGGAACAAGCTCACCGTCTTCTGCCTCATTTTTCTTCGCCTCACCTTCAATCACATTATTCTATACCAGATGACCTTCTCCCTTCATTTTCAGCCAAATCCTGTCATATCAGATGCAAAAAGATTGCCCATGATGTCAGCTTCCCTGTCCTTCGTCATTGATGGTCGTAACTAATAAAAAACCGCCTTGCAAGGCAGCTTTTCCAGTAAATCCACACACACCATTGGTGCAAATCTCCTCAAATCATTGCCTTTTACAGAACAAACGTATAAAATATAAGCAAAAGAACATAGGAGGCAGCAATGGTAACAGAAAGAATCGACCGTACGAATGATGCAGTGTTTAAAGCCGTATTTGCGAAGCATCCTCAGATTACCCTTTCCCTC
Organism: uncultured Veillonellaceae bacterium; assembly: GCA_900315615.1. GTDB lineage: Bacteria > Bacillota > Negativicutes > Selenomonadales > Selenomonadaceae > RUG114. The sequence continues at coordinate 1,832 of OMZT01000077.1, forward strand.
ATCAATTCGTTCTTCGAGTTTCAGGGGACAGAGCAGATTGCTGATATAGAGTTTATCGACAGAGAGATTGACGGTGTCCTGCCGGATGACAAGGAGTCAAGACTGGATATCCTCGGGCGCACGAGCACAGGCGTGAAAGTTAATATCGAAGTGCAGGTCAACGCGCTGCAGTCGATGGGCGAACGGTCGCTATTCTACTGGGCTCGCAACTACATCGACCTAAAAAAGGGTGACGAATACGATAAGCTGACGCGCACCGTGGCCATTAACATCCTTGCTTTCGATTTGTTCGATCGTAAGCAATATCCGGACATGCACAGCTGCTTCGGCGTCTATGATCCAAAGACCGGCTGCCAGCTGACATCCCAGTTGGAGATTCATTTCCTTGAGCTGAAGAAATTCCAACCAAATACCCGCAAAGAACTTTCTCGCATGGAGAAATGGGCAGCCTACTTCTCCCCCAGCACATCTAAGGAGGAGATGGACGCCATCGTGAAAAGTGATGCGGACATCCGCGCCGCTGTGGAGGTGGAGAAAATGTTTACGCAGGACGAGGTGGCTCG
>OMZT01000055.1 GCA_900315615.1 uncultured Veillonellaceae bacterium
AATATATGCGTTCCTGCTGACATCCTCGAGCATATATGGCATGAAGCGGCAGAAATGCTTTCCCGGCTCATCCATCGCATGAGAGCTGGCCGTCTTTGCGAGATCCATCGCGTACTGTCCGCTAAGCTGATCGCATTCGAGCGTGTATATGCCCGCATAGACATCGACACTTTCTGCGTTGCCCCGTTTCATGATGTTGTGCACATCACAGACGACGGATTCTGCGCGCTCGTCCTCTACGAGACAGTAGAATCTGTCCGCATCGGTACGTGTCAGGTAGTTTGAGCCGATAGTGCCGTGAATGACGGCACCCATATGCTTCAGCAGCTTATCGCCTGCAGCGTAGCCGAGGCGGCTGTTGTATGCTTTGAAACGGCGTATGTTGAAGCATATGACATCCCATGTGCCTGTGCGTTCTCCATTTTGCAGTGCTTTTATAAAGAGATCGAGAGAGCGGTGGAATACCGAAAAATTATAGAGCCCCGTGATGTAGTCATAATGTGTCATATCATCGATGATACGGCTGTTGTTCCTATGTCTGAGCTGTAAAGAGATATAGTTCGATGCCATCTGCAGCAATGCCATACAGATAGGCATGAGACTCCTGGTGGGATTATCCACACCCGCAAAGCCGTAGAGCTTCCCATCTAGTGTCAGTGGACAGACGACGAGCCGGTCTATAGACTATGCCTTCAGTATCCTGTGACCTTCCTCGTTCGCATATTGATATTTGTCCATATCATCTATCATATATCCTTGCCCGGAGTTGAATGCTTCCATCCACGCGGTAATCGCGGTAATGGGGACATGTTTCAGATGATTTATCTCGGGTGTGACGTTGTCTTTACACCACACGTATGTATTGTCGGCGGTATCATCATTGAATTCAAATACATATGCACGGTCTGCATGGAAGACCTTGGCAAGCTCATGTAGAAAGGTCTTTATGGATGCGATTGGATCGGGCTCTGCACCAGCAGTCAGCATGGCCTGGCTTATCAGGTTCATATAGTGGACGACTTCATTGGTATCGTGATCCAGAAGGGATTTATTTTTTTCTGTTACGTTAAAATTCCCGTATTTTTCCATGTTACTACCACTTTCATGAAGCGCATAGTTGACGCTTATATCCTTGTTGATATTATATCACAACTGAGGTTCAGATGTTACATTATCTTCTATTCGCATGTGTAGATGATGGTGCATTTTATAGCATATTGTCCGCCATATTGTGCAGAGAAAACGTTTTGAGGTATAATCTTATATGATGCTTCGTAATCCTGTCGCATCGGTCTCTATCCCCGCGATGCTCGGATGTTCTCTGACCGGAGCGTGGACTGTGCAGGGTTTCTCACCGATCGGTGCTTTCAAGTGATCTTCGTGACCGCAATCCGGCATCATCAGACAAAAATAGGAAGTCATATCTTTGAGAATGCCATGGCAAGATAGATGTATCAGGAGGTTCAGCATGGGTAGGAGTAATCTCACGACGCTTTGCTATATTGAGCGCGATGGTGAATATTTGATGATGCACCGCGTCAAGAAGCAGCATGATATCAACAAGGATAAATGGGTCGGTATCGGAGGACATTTCGAGGCGGATGAGTCCCCCGAAGAATGCCTTTTGCGCGAGGTGACAGAGGAAACGGGGCTCATACTCGATAGGTACAGGCTGCGCGGCGTCATCACGTTCTGCTCGGACCGCTGGCAGACGGAGTATATGTTCCTCTATACGGCGGATAGGTTCCATGGTGATATGCATGGCTGCGATGAGGGTACGCTAGAGTGGATAGAGAAGGACGCTGTATATGACCTTCCTATCTGGGAGGGGGACAAGATATTCTTCCACTTGCTGGACGATGGACATCCTTTCTTTTCGCTGAAGCTTCGATATGAGGGTGATAAGCTCGTCGAGAAAGTAATGGACGGCAGTGATATGTGAAAATGGGCTGTGACACATGTGGTGTGCGCCCCGTCAAGTAGACACAAGAAAAAATATAAAATTTCTTCGCTGCTCGCGATTTTCGCGGGCAGCTTTTTTTATGCCGCTGTTGCCAACTTCTCATGGTATTCATGTGGTGTCAGGATTCCGAGCTTCCGCTGCGGTCGGTCGTAGGTGTAGT
>OMZT01000019.1 GCA_900315615.1 uncultured Veillonellaceae bacterium
AACATACCCCATTAGGATTTTAGCCGTTTAGCTTTGTACCGCATGCGCTGCAGAATAAAGCTCCATCCTCTACTTTGGTGCCACAATTCGGGCAGAATGTGGGGCGCATATTTGTTATTGGACTCCCGCAAAACATACAGAATTTTGCTGTTGATGGCAGCTGACTTCCGCAATGAGGACATTGCTGCATAAATCCCATTGAGTGAGCAGGAGCTTGCCCAGGTGCTTTCATATCTTGCACGCGGCGTTTATTTTGCTGCATAATGTACAGCCAACCCTTGAGAACTCGTATGACGCCTTTTTTCTGACTGGAGGGTGAGACATTTATTTTTTCGCCACCATATGGTGTGTGAACCATTACACTATATGCTTCAAAGTCCTCGAAATCAATGCAGTCATCAAGGGCAACTGATGCTTTGTCTTCGCAGTAATTCTGTATATATAGTTTTTTGGTCGTAGCTACAAAGCCATTGTCTGCAGCGCCAAATAATGTATCGTCATACATAAAGAGGATAGGTTCACTTGCAGGGATTCCTGAAAACGAAGCCCTTGCTTTCTGGATTTTTTCTGCATCCTTTCCTGATTGGAAATTATAGTAAATACCATCATGCTCTCCAGAGATTTTATGGATTTTTGCTACGATTTCATTTGCGTTCATGCTCTCATTGGCTCCCTTATACTGGTGACTTTGCTAATGAATAATGCCCCCTTGCAGGTGATACACTTATGTGTGCATACCCTCACAAGAGAGCATATTAATGAAAAATGAAGGGGATGTATCTTATTTTTCACCTACTATACGTACTTCAGGGAAAAGCTTTACGCCGTGCTTTTCGTAAACTTTTTGCTGTACGGCCTTGATAAGGCTCAGTACATCATTTGCCGTTGCATTCCCCGCGTTAACAACGAATCCGGCATGCTTTTCTGAGACCTGTGCACCACCAATACGGAATCCCTTGAGTCCGGTTTGGTCTATTAATGTACCAGCATAATATCCCTGTGGGCGTTTGAATGTGCTGCCTGCGGATGGCATTTCAAGTGGCTGCTTGCTTTCACGGCGCTGGGTGAACCCATCTATTTTTTCCTGAATCTCTGATTCATCACCAGGAGTCAATGAAATTTCTATTTCAGCTATTGCTTGTCCATTGTCCTGGAATACGCTGTGTCTGTATCCGAAATCAAGTTCATCATGATTATATGTGACGATATGACCGTCTATGGTTACTGCTGTTACACCTGTCACGACGTTTTTAGTCTCACCATCATATGCACCAGCATTCATGAATACGGCTCCACCTATGGATCCAGGTATCCCACATGCGAATTCAAGTCCGGACAGGTCATGCTCTGCCGCGAATGCTGATACATCTTTTAGCAATGCTCCGGCACCTGCTATCAGTTTAGTGCCTTCTTGCCTGATATATGACATGGGGGCGCCCAGCTTAATAACAGCACCACGTATACCTTTATCAAGGACAAGGATATTTGAGCCGTTGCCAATGATTGTAAGAGGTAATTCGTATTTTGATATGAGCGATAAGGTCTTTTTTAGTTCATCTATGTTGGCAGGAAATATGAGGAAATCTGCAGGTCCTCCAATCTTGAATGTAGTATGCAGTTTCATTGGCTCATCTATGAGAAGTTGTCCTTCTGACAGGATTTGCTGAGCTTCCTTAACAAATTCACATTTGTTATTCAAAATATCTATCTCCTTATGACATTTCTGCTTTTACCGATCTAAGAAATAATTTTGTAAGCTGTTCTTTTGGGTCTGCATGCTTATAGACGATAGCGTATACCGTTTCACATATAGGAAGTTCGATATCGTATTTTTGTGATAGGTATATCAATGCAGCAGACGTGGGAACCCCCTCTGCTTTCTCGTCGAGTACACCAGTTCTTATCAGCTGTTCACCACAGCGGCGGTTTCGACTATGTAATGAGAATAAAGTCGCTTCATAGTCCCCTAGATGTGACAGTCCATATACTGTCATTTTATCGCCGCCCATGGCTTCGATCAGCCTCGAAAGCTCTCTTGTGCCACGCGCCATCAGAGCACCTTTGAGACTGCAATATCCAATTCCATCAAGCATCCCGGCTGCAATGCCAATAACGTTTTTTGCTGCTGCACCAACCTCTGTGCCGAGAAGGTCTTCTCCGTAGTAGAAACGTATAAGAGGACTGGACAGTTCATTTACAAACTCTTTTGCGAGATCCATATCGTTTGAAGCCATGACCATGCAATTTGGAATACCTTTCAGGAAATCTTGTACATGACCAGGACCGACCCAAACGGCCACAGGGACATCATCTCCGAGCACTTCTTTAAATACGGTTGTTAAACGTTTGCCGGTACCTGTTTCTAATCCTTTCATGCATAATATGAAGCGCTTTCCTTCGTGATTCGTTTCATGGCTGATCTGTGTTGCAAGATTGCGCAGCTCTTGAGCACTGATGGAGATTATTATAGTATTGGCATAGGCTATAGCTTTTTTTAGATTATTTGTTAGATTTATAGATGCCGGAAGCTCAAGGTATTCATTATGATGTGAACTAGCTAAATCAGATAAATGCTTTGATCCTGGACGTCCCCAGAGAAGTACATCATGTCCGATATGATCAGCATACCAGGCATGAAATGTTCCCCATCGCCCACAGCCTAAAACGGTGATTTTCAATAGAACTGCCTCCTGTTTTTATTTATTACCATAACCAAGTCCGCCAGGAGTGATAACGTGATTTACTCCAATACCACGTCCTACAGATTCAAGACCAGCGAAGTCCTGCTGCCTTAGTGCCTCGTAGGTGCCGATAGCTGCTGAGCTAGAAAGATTTAAGCAACGTGCTTCTGGTATGTCCAGCATAGGAATACGTACACATTCCTCCCAATGCTCTTTAAGTATGCTGTCAGGAATACCAGCTGTCTCTTTTCCAAATACAAGGAAATCATCATGGCCGTATGTGGCTTCAGTATAGCTTCGTGGAGCTTTTGAGGTAAAATAATGGAAATGATTTTCAGGATACATATCAATTACTTCTTGGAAATTCTTATGATAATGCACTTTTAAGATACGCCAATAATCAAGACCAGCACGTTTGAGATGGGCATCATCGGTTGAGAACCCCAAAGGTTCGACAAGATGGAGCTCTGTTCCGGTCACGGCACACATGCGCGATATATTTCCTGTGTTACCAGGGATTTCAGGTTCTATAAGAACGATATGCAATATTAGCACCTCTTTGACTTACGTGTTTCGCATTGAAAATTATATCACAAGTCGTGGCAAAGAAAAAGAGCATATACGTTCATAATACGTATACGCTCTCGTGGATTTATATGCCTTTACTTAGGCTTTAAGTACTGCACCTGTGCTTGCTGAAGTTGTGAGCTTGGCATAGCGTGAAAGGTACCCGGTCTTGATCTTGGGCTCAGGCTGCTTCCACTTTTTGCGGCGCTCAGCGAGCTCTTCATCACTTACTTTAAGTTCTAGCTTACGGTTTGGAATGTCAATGAGTATACGGTCACCGTCTTCTATGAGCCCAATCGGGCCGCCCTCCATTGCCTCAGGCGATACGTGCCCCACGCATGCGCCCTGGCTTGCCCCACTGAAGCGTCCATCTGTGATAAGCCCTGCCTTTATGCCAGCACCTGTGATAGCTGCTGTTGGATTGAGCATTTCCTGCATTCCAGGGCCACCCTTTGGTCCTTCATAGCGAATCACTACGACGTCACCATCGTGTATTTCGCCATTCATTATAGCATTGACGCCTTCTTCTTCTGAGTTGTAGCATTTTGCAGTGCCCTCGTATACGAGCATATCTTCTGCTACAGCTGAGGCCTTGACGACAGCATTATCAGGTGCTAGATTGCCAGAGAGTATAGCTATACCGCCTTCTTTTCTGTAAGGATCATCTACGGAGTGGATTACATTGCGATCCATGACCTCAGCATCCTTTATGCGATCTTCGATCGTTCCAGTAACTGTCTTCGCATCGAGATGAATCAGATTCTTACGCGATAATTCTTTCATGACCGCAGAAATTCCACCAGCTTCATCCAAGTCTGTCATGTGATGCTTCCCAGATGGGCTGAGTTTTGTGATATAAGGCGTGCGTCTGCTTATTTCATCAAATGTTTTCGCCGGCAGGTCTATACCCGCTTCGTGCGCAATCGCAGTCAGATGGAGAACTGTGTTCGTAGATCCACCTATGCCCATATCTACCGTTATAGCGTTTTCGAATGCATCCATGGTCAAGATATCGCGTGGCTTGATATCTTTCTTTATGAGATCAAGAACAACAGCACCTGCATGCTTTGCAAGTATGCGACGTGCGCCGTTATATGCTGCAGGGATAGTTCCATTTCCAGGCAGCCCCATTCCCAAAGCCTCAGTAAGACTGTTCATCGTATTTGCTGTAAATAATCCTGCACATGAGCCGCATCCTGGACATGCATGATCTTCTAGAGCAGCCATTTCTTCATCGTCCATTTTTCCAGCTGCATATTTCCCAGCTGCCTCAAATGACTGGCTGACGCTTACATTATGCCCATGGAACCTTCCTGGAAGCATAGGCCCCCCGGAGACCAGTACAGCAGGTATGTTAAGCCTTGCTGCCGCCATGAGCATTCCAGGTACGACTTTATCACAGTTCGGGATAAGCACGAGTCCGTCGAAGCCAGAAGCCATTGCAACAGCTTCAATGGAGTCAGCAATCAGTTCACGGCTCGCGAGCGAAAACTTCATTCCAGTGTGACCCATCGCAATACCATCGCATACACCTATTGCAGGGAATTCCATTGGAGTACCGCCCGCTGCTGCTACACCGAGTTTAGCGGCATCAGCTATCTCGCGTAATCCCATATGTCCAGGGATCACTTCATTGAATGAATTGCATATACCAATCAAAGGCTTCTTTAAGTCCTCTGGGCTATATCCGAGCGCATGGAAAAGTGATCTATGCGCGCAACGCGTAGGTCCTTTCTTGACGATATCACTTCTCATAAAATAAAACCTTCCTTTCTGGATTAAAAGTAGTCCACAACATAAGGAAAAATGTATTTCTATGCAGTGTTATAAAATATAGTTTACAGCATAAAAAACTGATTTTCAAGACTTAGGAATAAATTTCTTTACAATTTTACACATTTACCACATAGTTATCTTGTAGTGTAGATTAAAATTCTATCCCCTTTTGTGCCTTTATGCCATGCTGGTACGGGTGACGTACCAGCTTCATTTCTGTTACCAGATCTGCTTTGCTGATTAACTCTTTTGGAGCGTCACGACCAGTAAGGACTAGATGAAGCTGCGACGGTTTTTGGTTGATAATCTCAACCACATCGTTCAGGTCAATCAGATTGAATTTTATAGCGTAGCATATTTCGTCCAAGATGATCATGTCCCAGTTGCCGCTGTTCATTTCGTAGGCGGCCGTATTCAGTGCGTTATGTGCCGCTTTGATATGATCGTCCATATTCGTGTTCTTAGTTTTCCTTTGTGTGAAGCCCTTTCCGCACTGATGTATCTCTATATGGCCAGTGGTCTCGCTTTCTACTGATTGCAGGGCAGATATGGCATCCAGCTCGCCATAATGCTGCCCCCCTTTTATGAACTGTATTATGAGGATATGAAGGCCATTCCCCCATGCTCTAAGTGCAAGTCCTAGGGCAGATGTCGTTTTGCCTTTTCCCTCACCAGTATGTATGATTACAAGTCCTTTTGTATGATCCATATTTTCACTTTCCCCTTAAATTGTGATATACTCTATATAATGATATTCTGAAATAAAATCATGGAGTATATATATGAAAAAATTTATTTTCTTTGTATTGATTATAGCATTATTTACTATAATATGCATTTTTATGACAGAAAAGACTGATGTGCTGGGCTTGCACGCTATGCCGTTCAATTATTCTTTTTCTGAACAAAGCGGTAAGCAGACGTTGTCGTGGGAACGCCTGCCATATCCATGCTTTTATCGTGTAGATACGCTAGAAAAGACGACGGGACGCATTAACGGCGAAGCCGAGATGCGTGTCGTCGCCAGCCATTATACATTCAGTAATCATTGTGAGATTATGTCTGCAGGTATTCCACTGTTTTATCGCGTTACTGCATATGGTATCTTTGGGAGCGTTAAGGCGGAAGACAATCCTGTCGCAAATCCAGATTTTCCGGATCCTCCACGTCCTGTGCCGATATTGAGTTATACTGAGGGCAATCCTGCTAGCCTTATGCCCTTCCTGGTGTGGCATAACGTGCCTAAGGCGGTATGCTATGAAGTCGAATTACTGAAGGACAAGCCTGAAAACGAAGGCGGGACGGAGCTATCTTCGAAGCAGCATCTTTTCAGCACGCAGTCAGTTTTTACGAATGGATGGCAAGCTGACTTCAGGAAGTTCTTAAAATCTCCTGGTGTACTTTATTGGCGCGTGCGGGCATTGGATTTCCATCATAAGCCCATCGGGACTTTTTGTGATGCGCAGCCGATATATATAGACCCTTCCGCTCCAATGCCTAAGAGCCCATTACCAAATGACTATGATAGACCTTCTGACTTTAAGCAGCCACTTTATCCTGTCTATCAGTGGATACCGCTCAACAATGCCTTGAGATATGAAGTTGAACTTATGACAGTTCCTCCTGATGCAGATGAGGAGCACGGTACTGTCCCATCACGCAATCGCGTATGGGGGCGTACGGTTACTGCTTTCTGTGCTTATGATGAGTACCCTCGCCCATATGCTGGAGACTATTATTGGCGCGTTCGTGCGGTTGATAAGCATGGATATACCATTGGAACATGGTCAGATGTACGACATTTCTCAGTTGCGCCTCATTCAGAGCGCGTATACGCAGCTGTTTTCGGTGACAGCATCACACATGGTGGAGGGTCGCTATCATATTCACCAGCGAATATAGAATACTGTTATAATACGTATTTGGACTTTCCAACAGTAAATCTCGGACGTAGTGGTGATACATCGCATACGTCTATGCTGCGTTTCAAGGAGGATGTGCTGCCCTTCCACCCGCAGAACCTGCTTATCTTGACTGGCTCAAACAGCCTTAGAGCTCCAGGGGTATCGGCAGAAAGTATCATAAGTGATCTGGATGCAATACGTCGTGACTGTGAAGAAAATGATATAAGGCCTATATTCATTACCTTAATGCCAATTAATCCAGCACATATACGCTCTGCATTTGCTACACCGACTGATCCTGGATGGCGTACAAAGATGGACAAAGTAAATGCATGGATTAATCAGCAACCATATCATATCGATATTGCTCCATTTTTCTTTGACAGAGATGATAAAGTCATGGATCCAGAGCTTGCGCTTGATGGACTTCATCCCGATATTGAAGGAAAAAAATTAATGGCAGAGATCATAAATATGAATCAGGGACTGCTCAGATAGCATAAATAATGGACTGTGCAAGTTTTGCAACTTATTTATCACAGTCCATAGGAGGGGGCTTTAATTATCTTAGAAGAATGGTAGCTCAATTGTTGGTGAATAAGAGCTGCTGCAGCGTATAGAGGTGCTTTTCACCGTTCATTTGTTACCATTTTCCATTAGCTCCACCACCATCAAATTTTCCTCCGGTGCGTGGATGGTGGTGATTCTTTGATGATGAATCTTTCTTCGAGAAAATCATGAATCCTATTTCCGCAATCAACTGCAAGATATCGAGAATGAAGTCAAGCTGTTTTTTCTTTTGAAGTATCTCTTTCTTTGTGTACTTACCAGAAATCTTTGCGTAAGCGAACCATGATCCTATATAAATGATATAAATCATGATCACGGCCATGATTATGATGATGATCCGTTCTGCCCATGAAAGTTCACTCCAAAAAGATGTCACAGGCTTATTTTTTGTTTCAGATATTCCTGTCTTGCATGTCTTGGAAACTTTATCAATTGCAGCCTGAATCGCCCCAATGTAATTAGATGAATCCTTTGACAGAGCATTTGAAACGTCATCGATGATGTCCCCAGCGGTTGCATCAGGTATATCACCTTCCAGCCCACGTCCAACTTCTAGCCTCGCCATATGTTCATCTGCGACTATCAGAAGGATTAGACCACGGTCAGTGCCTTCTTGCCCTATTTTATTTTTTTCTGCTAATTTTATTGAGTATTCATGTATGTCATTTCCATGCAACGAGTCGAGCAATACGACCTGCATATCGCAATTCGCTTCATTCCTTAGTTGTATGAGCTGCTTCTCAATCATATCTTTCTGTTCAGAGGTTAAGATATTTGATTCGTCTTGTATGTAAGATGGTGAGCCAGCTAATCCGATACTACTGAATAATAAAATGGTAAGAAAAGCAATTAATGTTATACTCCGCTTGATAATCAGCATAATGCATCATTCCCCCTGTTCCTCAGAACGATACCTGGGGCGCGTCTTTCTTATCTGTAGGGGTTTCAAGCATTGGTTTTTTCGTGAAGCCGAATATACTGGCCACTGCACTTCTTGGAAATCTTACGATTGACTGATCATATTTTTGCACAGCTTCATTGTATCGTGTGCGTGCAACTGTGATGCGGTTTTCCGTACCGGAAAGTTCTCTCATCAAATCCGTATAATGCTTATCTGCTTTGAGCTGAGGATAATTTTCCTGTACGGCAATTAGCCGACTTAATGCCGCCGTAAGATCATTATTGGCTGCATTTTTTTCTTGGAGTGAAGCCGAACCTTCTACTTTAGCTCTGGCATCCGTAATCTTGCTAAGAGTTTCGCTTTCATAGGTTGAATAGCCCTTTACTGTATTGACCAAATTGGGAATCAAGTCTGAACGACGCTGTAGCTGTACATCCACTTGGCTTGCAGCTGCTTCTACCGCTAGCTCATCGCTAGCCAATGTATTACGAACACTGATGATGTACAAAACAGCAATAAGAACGATTGCAATTGGCAATAATACTTTCCAGTTTTTCATTTTCGTCCTCCCTATTTCTTTTGACTAACATCTGGAAACGGTGACGTATATATTCCTACAGTCTTATTATATGCCCTAGAAGATAAAATGATAAAAATTCTGCACCAAATGACGTTTTTTAACATGAAATGATGTAGCTAACTTGATAGCGTAAATATCTTTTTGAAAAAAGGAAACCGCTTTGAATGAAGCAGTTTCCTTTTATACAGTACCCCTTTTAGACTTGTTGATATTTTATCTATCAGCAGCCAAGTTTGTGATTATTCATGAGATGAGCCGTTATTTTTCTTCGAAGAGCTTTACCATATCCTCATAATCCTTTTTGAGCTTTGAGTACTCATCAGAAATTTCCAATGCTGCCAAAACAGCAACACGACGATCTGGCAACGAAGGTGATCTCGATGATATATCCTGCATGATATTATCTACATAAGCTGCCAATTTCTCTAGGTATGCTGGACTTCCGTCTGTGATCATCGGATACTCTTCACCATAAATCTTTACAGTGACTTTTTGCTTTTTCATTTTGCAGCCCTCAAATACCATTAGGAACGCAATACTGCTCCAAACTCATCCTTGACAGCGGCCATGACCTTACTCATGGCTTTATCTGCATCCTCGTCAGTCAAAGTCTTGTCATCTGACTGGAATTGCATAGTAAATGCGATGCTCTTCTTACCAGTTATCTTTAATGCTGTATAGACATCGAAAACCTGGCAACCCTTGAGATATCCACCAGCGTTTTTCTTTATCGTGCGCTCTATATCACCTGAAGCGATGTCAGTATCTACAATCAGGGCAAGGTCTCGTGTGATGGCAGGATATCTTGGGAGATCATGAGCCTTGAACTTCTTTGAAGTATATTTCATGAGTGTTTCTATATCTGCTTCAAATATGTAAACTGGCTGTGTAAAATCGAAGTGTTCCATTACGGCTGGATGTACTTCACCAAACGTGAGAAGTATGTCTTTGCCTTTTTTTACGACAGCTGTTTTTCCAGGATGCATCGCATAATGCTCACCTGGCTCTATGGTATATTTGGATATACCGATAAGGTGCAGCATTTCTTCTATGACTCCCTTCGTGTCATAGAAGTCTACATTATCGGCTGGCTGGTTCCAGCTGACAGGATAACGCCTTCCGGTCATGGATCCGGCAAGCTTAAGCACCTCATCTGGTAGTTCCGTAACAGGAAGAGCCTTCGGGAAGAAGACTGGCGCGACTTCGAATAACCGTACATCGTTATTTTTGCGCGAGAAGTTCCTTGCGAGGTTATCGAAAATACCAGAAAGAAGTGTGGTTCTAACAAGCGGATACTCATCTGTGAGCGGATTCATTATTGGTATAGCCTTACGGAGCACGCTATCCTCTGGAATGTTCAACTTGTCATACATTTCTTCATTCGTAAACCCGAACGAAAGTTCTTCGTCCATTCCTAATGAAACGAGAACGTCCTTTACATCGTCCACAAAGTCCATACGAGGTTTTTGGCCGCCTTGCATCATGCCGCCACCAGGCAGTGTGGATTCTATTTTGTCGAAGCCATATATGCGTGCTACTTCTTCGGATAGATCTTCCATGAGTGTGATATCATTTCTCCAGCTTGGAACATGGCAGATCAGCCCCGAAGGTGTCTCATCGCATTTCAGTTCAAGGCTATCCAATATATCTGTGATTTCTTTTGATGATAGATTAGTGCCGAGACGGTTATTTATCTCATCAGCGGTGAACTTTACGGTGATAGGCTTCTTGGGTGATGGATATATATCCACTATTCCCTTTGTTATAGTGCATGATCCCATATCTTGCAGGAGCTGAGCAGCACGATCGAGGGCACGTGGGATTGCACTCACGTCTACACCTCTCTCGAAGCGTCCAGATGCCTCCGAATGTAGTCCGCAGTCGCGCGAGGTACGGCGTATGCTCGGTCCATTGAACGATGCTGCCTCTAGTGCAATAGTAGTTGTGTTCTCCGTGATTTCCGTCTCGTAGCCGCCCATGATACCGGCAAGACCCGCAGCTTTTTCATCATCGGCTATTACGAGCTCTCCACCTTTTGCAAGGCGTGAAGTATCATCCAATGTGTGAAGATTTTCTCCAGCGGCTGCCTTCCTGACTGTAAGATGATGACCAGCAATCTGGTCGTAGTCATAAGCGTGCATTGGCTGTCCCAGCTCAACCATTACGAAATTAGTCACGTCGACTACGTTATTTATTGGGCGTATACCTGCACCCTTTAGCCTTGCCTGCATCCATTCAGGTGAAGGAGCTATCTTAATGTTTTTAAGTACACGCATAGAAAACCTGTCACAAAGGTCATCTGCTTCAATCGTAGTCTTTATGAGATCTTTTGCTGAAGCCGTATCATCTTCATTTACTGTGATTTGAGGCCATTTTGGCTCTCCACCAGTCAGCACTGCTACTTCGCGCACAAGTCCAAATACGCTGAAGCAGTCACCACGGTTAGCTGTGAGCTCGAATTCGAGGATATCGTCATCTAAGCCGAGTGCTTCTTTGACCGGAATGCCAACAGGCGTATCCTGCGGCAATATATATATGCCTATTTTCTGGGATTCTGGAAGCTCAGAAAGATCCATACCCATTTCATCCGCACCGCAGAGCATTCCGTTTGAAGCTATTCCGCGTAGTTTACCTTTAGAGATTTTCTTGCCACATGGGAGATGTGCGCCTACCTGTGCTACTGGGACGATTTGCCCTTCAGCTACATTTTGTGCACCAGTTACAATTGTAAGTGGATTGGCATTTCCAATATCAATCGTACATATCTGAAGATGATCTGAATCAGGATGCTTTTCCAGTTTGGTTATTTTTCCGGTTATGACTTTTTCAAGTCCTTCTCCTGCCTTCACAACATTCTCGACAGGGATACCTGCCATCGTAAGTTTATCTGCGAGAACATCAGCATTTTCTTTGAAATCTATATAGTCATGCAGCCATTTCATCGATACTTGCATTTAAAGTCTTCCTTTCACTATGATTATGCTTAAATATTATCGAATCAGTGATGTAATCCCTCAAATTGCCTAATGAATCGTACATCGTTATCATATAGCAGACGCAGATCCGATATACCATAGGAAAGCATAGCGATACGCTCCACTCCCATTCCGAATGCATATCCCGAAACCTTTTTTGGGTCGTAGCCGCTCATCTCGAGTACATGAGGGTGAACCATACCAGCACCTAATATCTCAAGCCAGCCAGTACCCTTGCAGACATTGCAGCCTTTGCCATGACACATGACGCATGATATATCTACCTCAGCGCTTGGCTCCGTGAATGGGAAAAAGCTCGGGCGGAAGCGGACCTTCACGTTTGGATTAAATATCTGTTGCAGGAAGGACTCAAGAGTGCCCTTAAGATCTCCAAAGGTTATTCCCTTGTCGATTACGAGTCCTTCGACTTGAGTAAACATAGGAGAATGTGTCGCGTCGTAGTCATCGCGCCTATACACTCGTCCCGGTGCAATCATACGTATCGGTGAATTCGGATCATGTGATTGCATCGTCCTTGCCTGAACAGGTGATGTTTGCGAACGCATCAGGATTTCATCTGTTATATAGAATGAGTCCTGCATATCACGTGCAGGATGATCCTTTGGTAGATTAAGTGCCTCAAAATTAAAGTAATCCTGCTCTATTTCAGGGCCCTCTTCTACGGTGAATCCCATTGAAAGGAAAATATTCTTTATACGCTTTTCTGTTAGTGTGAGTGGATGCAGATGCCCGGTGATGGACTCGCGTCCTGGGAGCGTCACATCAATCTTTTCATTGTTTATGCGATCTTCTAGCTCTCGCTTTTGGAGCTCTACTTTTTTTGCAGCTATAAGATCTTCTAGCTGGGAGCGCGCTTCGTTGACTATTTTGCCAATGGCTGGACGGTCTTCCTTTGCAACATCCTTCATGCTTCTCAAGAGACTCGTGATCTCGCCTTTTTTGCCGAGATAATGCACGCGGATACTGTCAAGGTCAGCGAGATTCTCTACGGCTCCGTTCAGGGCTTTCTGTGCATCAGCTTTAAGCTGTGCAATCCTTTCTTCCATCAATGTTTTTTCCTCCTTCGGGACGAAAAAATCCGCCCCCAAATACTCAGGGGCGGAAGAATATTCCGCGGTACCACCCTTATTTCTCTCTCGAAAGCCTTAACGCGGCTGTACGTCCCGACTACACACCATAGGCTTCACCAGGAACGCTCCAAAGGGAACTTCGGCTGCAATCCATGACCCTTTCACACTTTACAGGGCTCCCTGAACATTTCATAGCGGCTTACTCGCTTCTTCATCACGAACTATGAGTGACATTTTATCATAAATTCATGATAAAGTCAAAATCATTTACGCCTTTCGATCCCAAGTGGTACATTTATCATCTTACGAGTCGATCCCTTTTGAGTATTGATCGTTCGTCTATGCCAATGCTTATGTTCAGCTGGCTTTCTCAATGAACAAATCGAGATTCCAAGCTTATTAGCAAGCTCTGGTATGGTTTGGCAATTCATGAGATTTCCTGCTGCTATTGGAATGGCAGCGCAGGCGCGTGCGTCCTCCAACGCATCATGATGCTTGAAATCTACGTTGAGATATTTGCCGACCACATCAAGTTTATGGCTTTCGAGCTTAGGCCATGCGTGCTGTGACATTTTTACCGTACAGCAATAATGGATATCTGGTATAGATATCGCAGCGTGACGAAGCTCGGCACGTAGCACACTCATATCGAAAACGGCATTATGTGCTACGACATAATGTCCTTCAAGATGTTTACGAAGATCGGGCCATATATCCTTGAATGTCGGTGCATCTTGTACGTCATCAGGATGTATACCATGTATCTTTATATTGAACCAGTTGAATTTGAGCCCTGGCGGCTTCAGTAATGTGTAATACTTATCAATAATAATGTTATCTTTTACATCTACCACGGCTACGCTGCAGGCAGAGTTCCTGCTGCTGGTTGCTGTTTCAAAATCAATAGCACTGAAATCCATTGAATAAATACCTCTCCTAAAAGGAGGCTGCCAGATGGCAGCCTCCTTTTAACCAAGTAATGCTTATCCGCGCTTTTCCTGCAGATATTCATCTATTGCCTTTGCAGCCTTCTTGCCTGCCCCCATTGCCAATATAACTGTTGCAGCACCAGTAACAATGTCACCGCCAGCAAAAACACCAGGCTTAGTAGTAGCCCCTGTTTCGGCATTCGCGACGATATATCCTTTCTTGTTGGTATCCATTCCAGGAGTAGTCGTTCCGATGATAGGATTAGCGCCAGTGCCTATGGCTATGATTACAGTATCGACTGGAAGGTTGAACTCCGATCCCTCTATAGGTACTGGACGGCGCCTGCCTGATTCATCAGGCTCACCAAGCTCCATCTTTATGCAGCGGAGCTCCTTTACCCAGCCGTTTTCGTCACCTATGACTTCTATAGGATTGTTTAAAAGACGGAAGTCAATCCCTTCCTCTTTTGCGTGGTGGACTTCTTCTGCTCGAGCAGGAAGCTCAGCTTCGCTGCGCCTGTATACTATATATACATGCTCAGCACCGAGACGGAGAGCTGTTCTCGCAGCGTCCATGGCAACGTTTCCACCGCCGACAACGGCAATATTTTTACCATGCTTTATCGGGGTCGCATATTCTGGGAACTTATAGGCCTTCATGAGGTTTGTCCTTGTAAGGAATTCATTTGCCGAGTATACGCCTGACAGGTTTTCACCTGGAATATTCATGAATCTTGGCAGGCCGGCACCTGTCCCGACGAATACAGCGTCGAAACCTTCTTCTTCCATCAGTTCGTCTACCGTGTAAAGTCTTCCGACGACAGAATCTGTCTCTATTTTAACACCGAGTTTTTTTAGATTATCTATCTCCTTATTCACGATCTTGTCTTTTGGCAGACGGAATTCTGGAATACCATAAGACAAAACACCGCCAGCCACGTGCAAGGCTTCAAAGATAGTAACATCATAGCCTTTTTTCGCTAAATCGCCTGCGCATGAAAGTCCGGACGGACCTGCACCGACGATTGCAACTTTTTGTGCATCCGGTTTCTTTTCAATCGGTTTTATATCTTCACCCTTCTGAAGCATATAATCTGCGACAAAACGTTCAAGTCGTCCGATGGCAACAGGCTCGCCTTTCTTTCCCAGGATACATTTCGACTCACACTGATTCTCTTGAGGACAGACACGTCCGCATACAGCGGGGAGAGAATTTGACATTGTTATGATTTCGAAGGCACCTTCAAAGTCTCTTTCCTTGACTTTTGCGATAAATTGAGGTATATCGATGCTCACTGGACATCCCTTACGGCACATAGGTACCTTACAGTGCAGGCATCTTTGGGCTTCTGCAACAGCAGTTTCTTCATCGTATCCAAGTGCCACTTCATCAAAATTATGTGCACGAACCTTTGGATCCTGTTCAGGCATTTTATGCTTTTCCATTGAAATTGCCATGTCATTACCTCCCCAGCCCTATATGACATATATGATCTTTAGCAACCTGCTCTTCATCACGATACATACGACTGCGGCTCATAAGGCTCTTGAAATCTACAAGGTGGCCATCAAATTCTGGACCGTCGACACATGCGAACTTAGTTTCGTTGCCGATCTGTACACGACAGCCTCCGCACATGCCTGTACCATCTACCATTATCGGATTCAGACTCACAACAGTGTGTATTCCAAGTGGCCTGGTTGTATCACATATGGACTTCATCATGATAGCTGGGCCGATTGCCGTGACCTGATCTATTTTTTCTCCACGGTCATGGAGCATCGTGATCGCGTTGTTGGCGAAGCCCTTTATGCCCTTAGAACCATCATCTGTGCAGATGACAATCTCATCACATACCTTAGCCATACGATCCTCGAATATGAGGATGTCCTTACTCTTGGCAGCGAGGACGCCGATGACCTTATTTCCTGCATTGTGCATTGCGCGCGCAATGGGATAACAAGGAGCTACGCCTATACCACCGCCAACCATCACAATCGTTCCCATGCCTGGTTCCACATGCGATGGAGTACCGAGTGGGCCAGTAAAATCAGCGATGCTTTCTCCTGGGTTCTTGCTTGCAAGCTGCATCGTCGAAGCTCCCATGACCTGGAAAATCAGTTTTATCGCACCTGTTTCGGGATCATTGTCAGCGATTGTAAGAGGAACTCGCTCGCCTGTATCATCTACACGAAGCACGATGAACTGACCAGCTTTTGCCTTCTTTGCAACTCGTGGAGCTTCTATATCCATATCGAAGATACCTGGCGAAAGCTCCTTCTTGTACAAGACTTTGAACATTATCTCACCCTCCTGATGAACGATATATGATTATGAAAACACACCTTTAAGGTATGCAGCAAGATTCGCTTTTATTGGCATGAGATACAGATTGCCGTCATGAGCCATAACGATTTCTTTCATCTGCTTTGAGAAATCTACACTCCACTCTAATGTCGGATGAAAATCCTTTGGGAATACAACATTGTTCTTTTGCTCCCAATAACTCATGGAACGTACGGACATTACTGGTGAAGCCCCCCAATAGGTTTCTATACCATCCAGCATGTCTTCATACATCCCCAGCAAACGCAAATCAAAAAAAGGTTGCGTGAAAAAGCCCTTTGCACCAGCTTGTAACTTTCTTCTGATGCGGTATCGCTCAGACTTCATACTGCCACGATACTGATCGATTCCTGCATAAACATCTACTTCTGGCAGTTCCATACGGAACTTATTTATAACATCAGTAGTTTCTGTAGGATATACTTCGTGGCACATATCACTCGGTGGATCACCCTCGATAACCAGAACCTTATGTATACCGTTCTTCTTTATGAATTCCGCCATTGGCAGCGGTTTTGTGATATCTATATCCATGGCACGAATATGCGGCATGACAGATTTAGCATATTCTTTTGCGATTATGGCGCCTTCCCATCCTCTAAGCTCACAACTGAGGAGGTCGGGAATGTTTATTATATCTATACTGTTATCGGGCAATGTGTCTTTGATAAGATGCAACTGTTCCGTCAGGTTTTCCTTACTGCGTGGCACAAGTTCGACAGATACTTTTCCCATTGCGTACCCTCCTTTTTTATATCTTTGGGAACGTTCACTAAGATATATTTTATGAAATTTTGATCGATTTTGCAACCCCCTAAAAAAGAACATGGATACATCCAGGTTATATTAAGATAATCCAGATATATCCATGTTTATACGTTTGTTATGTATTAGAATAGGCCAGTAATCTTGCCGTTTTCATCTATGTCCATATTTTCCGCTGCAGGATGTTTAGGAAGCCCTGGCATCGTCAGGACATTTCCAGTGAGTGCTACTATAAATCCCGCTCCCGCTGATATCCTCAGCTCACGGACAGTAATGCGGAACCCTTTTGGGCGGCCAAGCTTTGTGGCATCATCAGATAATGAGTACTGTGTTTTAGCAACGCAAACAGGCATCCTATCGAAGCCTAGGCTCTCAGCTTCATCAAGCTGTTTTTTTGCAGCTGGGGTAAAGTCTACACCATCTGCGCCATATATCGTATGAGCTATTTTCTCAAGCTTTTCAGGTATAGATTCATTGACGTCATATATGAAGTGGAAGTCCTTCGGCTCTTTCATAGCTTCCTCGACTTTTTCTGCAAGCTCTATCCCGCCTGCACCACCCTTTCCCCAGACTTCAGAAAGAGCTGTCTTTGCACCGATTTCTTCACAGTGCTTGCAGACGTAAGAAAGTTCGGCGTCGGTATCTGTCGGGAAGCGGTTTATGGCGACAACGACTGGTAGACCGAATGAGTGAATGCTCTCAATATGCTTTTCGAGATTTGCAAAACCCTTCTCTAATGCGGCTGGGTCTTCTTTATCAAGCTGATCCTTTGGCAATCCTCCATGCATCTTGAGTGCGCGTACTGTTGCTACGATAACAACTGCATCTGGGCAGAGCCCTGCGAAACGGCATTTTATATCTAAGAATTTTTCTGCGCCCAGATCTGCACCAAAGCCTGCTTCAGTGATGACGTAATCGGCAAATTTCAGTGCATATTTAGTTGCTATTACACTATTACATCCGTGTGCTATGTTAGCGAATGGACCACCGTGTATCAGGACAGGCGTGCCTTCGAGTGTTTGTACGATATTTGGCTTTATAGCATCTTTGAAAAGAAGTGTGAGAGCTCCCGTTACATGCAGATCATCAGCAATGACAGGTTTTCCACTGCGCGTATAAGCGACAATAATCTTTCCAAGTCTTTTTTTCATATCCATCAAATTCTTTGATAGACAGAAAATAGCCATCATCTCAGAGGCAACAGTTATATCAAAACCGGTCTCGCGTGGTACACCGTGCGCTTTACCGCCCATACCGACTACTACATGCCTGAGCGCACGATCATTAAGATCAAGGACACGCTTCCAAACGACACGGCGGACATCGATATCTAATTCATTGCCATGCTGTATATGGTTATCGATTACTGCAGCCAGGAGGTTATGCGCTGTTGTGATGGCATGAAAATCACCTGTGAAGTGAAGATTGATATCCTCCATAGGTACGACCTGAGCATACCCACCGCCTGCAGCTCCGCCTTTTATTCCGAAGCATGGTCCTAATGATGGTTCGCGAAGCGCAGCAGCAACTTTCTTACCCTGTCTCTTAAAAGCATCTGCAAGGCCGATACTAGTTGTAGTCTTGCCTTCGCCTGCCGGTGTAGGATTGATAGCAGTTACTAATATCAATTTTCCATCAGGACGATTTGCTGCTTTCTTGTATGCCTCTGGTGTGATTTTTGCTTTATAGCGGCCGTATAGCTCTAAGTCATCTTCGGTAAGTTCTAGCTCTGCGGCAATTTTGCTTATTGGAAGCATTTCAGCTTCCTGTGCGATTTCAACATCTGATTTCATTTGCATTCCCCTCATATCTTGCAAAAAGGACATCTGTCCTGATTGTACCATAATGTTGTTTATGAATCAATTGATATTATGACTGTCATATACCATCTTGCCTATGTTATTTGTCGTTTCTAAAATAAAAAGACCAAAAGTGAATATACTTTTAAGTCTTTAATTCTGAGATAATTTTATTTACTTGTACATGCGAGCTCAGCCGCTTTTATCGTATTATGCATCAAGGTCGCAATAGTCAGCAGTCCAACTCCACCTGGAACGGGTGTAATTGCAGAGGCAATCTTACTTACTTCTTCAAAATCAACATCGCCGACTAATTTTTTGGGAGCAATACGATTTATACCGACATCAATCACGACCGCCCCCGGCTTTACCATATCAGCAGTGATGGCCTTGGGCTTTCCTATAGCCGCCACAAGGATATCGGCCTCTTTTGTTATCTCTGATATGTTCTTGGTATGGGAATGACATACAGTGACTGTTGCATTATGACGCATCAGCAAGCTAGCCATCGGTTTACCGACAATATTGCTGCGGCCTATGACGACAGCTCTTTTCCCGTCCGGATCTATACCAGCCATTTCAAGCATTTTCATACATCCGAGAGGGGTACATGGAACCATACCATCCTCACCATTGACAAGGCGACCAGTATTTATCGGGTGGAATCCATCCACATCTTTCTTAGGATCTATGCGTTCTGTGACCTCTGCTTCTATTCCTTTCAGTTTGTTCGGTAGTGGAAGCTGTACTAATATGCCATGAACGTCAGGATTGTCATTAAGTGCATCTATCTTCGCCAGAAGTTCTTCACGTGTTGTAGTTTCTGGAAGTTCGACTGCAATAGAGTTGATGCCTAGTTCGGCACAGGCACGATGCTTATTCCGTACATAGACTTCGGAAGCCGGATCGTTTCCGACTATTACCACAGCAAGTCCAGGCGTAACATTATATTTATCCTTCAATATTCCTGCGCGTTTTTTTGCATTAGCCTTTATCTTAGCGGCAAACTCTTTCCCATATAATATCTTCAAATCGCGGCACCTCCATATAGACGTGTTTTTCACATAGTGGCTCGTTTGCGTATTTCCTGCAATCGATGAACTAAATGTTCATCCAATCGACCTTCAAGCTCAGAAAGCGTATTGGAATCAAAATCATATGTCATATCTGGTATATTACGTATACGTGCTTCACCATAAAATTCATCACGTAATACGTTATAGTATATGATGAAATTGCTCTCTATGACAAAATCGCAATAATCAAAGACGATATAGGATCCATTCGTCATATGAAACGGTTCCGAAGGGTGTATGAACAAGCTGAAACCTTCTAATTTCTCAGGTAATCTCTTACCGTAATCCCAGTCAATGATATGCTTATCACGAAGCAGGATACTCACCTTATCCAGATTGAATGTACCGAAGTCCTTTACCATATCACTGAACTGTTTTTTTAGTAACGTTTCAAAAACCGAAAGGCTTGGTGCGATGAATTCTATGCGGCAGAATTCTGTCAGACCTATCTTTACACGGAGTTTATATTCATTAGTTTCTTCATGATAATAAGCAGTGGCACTTTTTCGAGCTTCCTTATTCGTATATGAAAAGAAATCGTATACATTTCCATCTATATTCCTTGATTTATCTAAAGTGAATCCATATAGGCTATCGGGAAGTTCATTAAGGTACTGCCAAGTATCTAATTCATTCGTAACACGCTCAATATTTTCTTCTTTCAATATATCGCCTCAGATTTTACTGATGGGACGCTCATTGCCAAGGTGTGCTGTACTATTGAGCAGGCTTACGATAGTGCCATCATCGTCATATGATACTATGCTTACGGCTGTATTATCTTGGCGCATAGACCAGATGTACTTTATCGGTATATGAAGTGCCGCTGCAAGTATGGTTCGTAATACCGCTCCATGTGCAAAGACAGCAATGACGGAGCTAGGGTTGTTAGCGACGATTTCGGCCAAGCGATGCGTGGCACGAGCCTGCACGTCTTGAAAGCTTTCTCCTTTAGGAATATCCAGTTCGTCTGGATGCTTGAAGAAAAGCTGTATCGCATCAGGCCAATGTCTGGAGATTTCCTCATAAGTCATGCCTTCCCAAACGCCAAAATGTATTTCACGGAAAGCCGGCTCGGGATTTGCGACCAGTCCGAACCTCTTCCCGACAATATTTGCTGTTTCCATGGCGCGTGATAAATCTGATGAATATATTGCATCCAACTTTTCTGATGGAAAATTCTTTGCAAGAAGCTCGGCCTGATGCCTTCCCAGGTCAGTGAGTTCTATGTCAGACTGTCCTTGATATTTTCCTGCCAAATTCCATTTCGTTTGTCCATGCCTGACAAAAATCACCTTAGTCATGCGAGAACCTCTTTCATAGCCGCTATAAGCTTCAAATTGTCAGTGCGGCGTTTTACGGCAACGCGTATATGCCAACGGTCAAGTCCTGGGAAGTTGCTGCAGTCACGGACAAGTATACCATACGATTTCATGGCATTTGCAAAGCTCTCTGCCGGCATATCAGTGTCATGTAAATCGATCAGTATGAAATTCACTGTTGGAACCATTACCCTGATATTATCTATACTAGACAGCTCACGATACAGGAAAGCGCCTTCACGTGCTATTAGCTCCTTTGAACTCGTCTGATATTCTTTGTCCGCAAGAGCCGCAGCGCCGGCCACCTGAGCTAGAAGGTTGACATTCCATGGATCCTTTCCAAAGCACATTTCATCAGCCAAAGCTGTCGGCATGACTGCGAAACCGAGCCTTAGCCCTGGTATCGCATAAAATTTCGTAAGTGACTGGATAACAATCAAATGAGAATGTTCAGCTACCATGTCTTTAACTGTATATAAGCTTGCATCTTCACGGAAATCAAGGAACGATTCATCGATAAGAAGCCATGTACCACGTTCCTCTGCTATATCTATCAATGGGTGAAGTTCCTCTGCTGTGTATATATTCCCAGTAGGATTATTAGGGTTTCCAAGAACTAGGCAAGCTTCATCTTCCATGTCTTCTGCCAGATCCTTAAAGTCTATCTTAAATCCTTCTTCTGCATCAAGACCATAATATTCGATATCTGCACCACATGCTCTTGCTGCACGTTCATATTCACTGAAGGATGGAGCTACGAGTAGGACGGAAGCTGGACGAACTACATGAAAAAAAAGGTAAAGCAATTCTGTAGCACCATTACCTGGCACTATTTCTGCTTCCGGGATATCATATTCTAATGCAATCGCTTTTTTCAGCTTCCTAGCATTTGGATCTGGATAATTCTCAAGATCTGGAATATGTTGCTCTATTGCATCAAGTACGCTTTCTGGTATTCCTGACGGGCATATATTAGCACTAAAATCGAGCCATCGTTCGCCATCCGGGGCATCTTCGTCATATACGTTGCCACCATGTTCATATGTGTGCATAAATATCTATTCATCCTCCCTAAAAATGTTATGAAATCCTACCGATGCATCTATATATTCAACATTTCAGTTCGTTTTTCCTCTTTCATATACAATAATGGTATATCGAGAAAAACAGGTCTTATATATGAAATCAGTTGATATCTACTCCGCCAGATATAAGATCTACCGTGCGAAGATATGTTAAACTACTGAATTTATCCAAAAGAGTGCGTATGCAATGAGCTCTTTTGCTCTCCGTGGTATGAACATCAAACCAGATACCTATGACAGTACCACTGTGAGCTACATTCAGTCCAGCAGCTCCGTTAGATAAGGAGCATTCTAATATGTCCGGTAATGAATGCTTTGGAAGGACGGTTTGATGTGATAGTGCCGATATGCTGGCTGCATGTGCCATATTGTCTATTGAAAGGCTGTCATTGAGGAAAGAGGCTGCTCTTGCTGCCTCATGCTCCTGCACATGATATAGAGACAACAGGTCTGCACGATTGTGAAAGCTGATAGTATCAACAATTCCTCCTGTATCTAGCACTGCAATTCTTATATTGGGCACATCAGACCATGATTTTAAGACTTTACCGGTTAGCGGCTCCATCTTTACTATACCTGAAAAAAACGTTCCATCGGTTGGTTCAATCGATGCAGCAAGTTTTGCAACCGTATCAGCTGAAAATGGACGATTCATTGCAGTCGAAACTGCATAGAGTACAGAGGCGATGTCAGCAGTAGACGATGCCATTCCCTTCCCATGTGGAAGCTCTGTCGTAAGCCTAATGCCATATGGGAATTCTGAAATCCCTAATTTATGGCATGCGGCATCGAGAGCTCTCATGGATTTTTCTCCCAATCCAATTCTCTCCCCGGACACACGTGTGACCCTTACCTCTGTGTAACAGTTTATCGGGCATGTTATGAGGAATGGGCGGCCGCTTTCAGTTCCCTGTACTATCTCGCCGCATGATCCTGGAACTTTCACTTTAATCATAAAAACCTGCTTTCTGGTATAGTAACATTCAGTGTCTACGTTAGTGGAATTCTGTATGCGAAAAAAAAGAGATATATGATAAGAACGACTGTTTCAGATATGACCGTTACTGCACCGTATATATCACCTGTAACACCACCAAGCATTTTAGTGGCATAATCAAGAAAGCGAAATGCTATGACGGAGGTGACTATAAGAGCTACATAAGCCCCCATACCTGCGGGAATCAACAAGATCAATGTTGTTATTACAGCTAGTATCAATTTTTTTCTATCAGCATATTTCGCAAAGGCCAGTCCTATTCCGTTGGGGCGGGCATATTTAAAGCACGATACGGCAACAGTCATCATCAGCCTTCCGATTATCGGCGATGCATAAACTGCGGGAATGATATATACTCCAGGCATGTCGACTATAGCAGACCACATAATTAATACTATACATACGAAGCCAGCTACACCCATAGATCCTGAACAGCTGTCCTTCATAATCTCCAGCATGCGTTCTCGGCTTCTGCCGGATAGCAAACCATCTAATGTGTCCATGAATCCATCGCAATGGATTCCTCCCGTCATCCAGAACGCAATAGCAATAAGTGCGGCTGCTCCAAAATGTGCAGGTACTATAAGTCCGAAACGTGTTGATATATCATATATGATATATGCCGCACATGCATATATCAATCCGAGTACTGCTCCGATAAGTGGGAAAAATTTCACGCTGCTGCCAAAGTCTTTTTCACTCCACTCAGTTTGGCTTACAAAATGCAGGCGAGTCAGAAACTGCAGTCCGATAAAAAAAGAACGCAAGTATCATCATCCCTTTCGTTATTTATATTTTCACGACATGTTCTAATATGAGAAGAGTGGCAATGAACAACATCGTAGCCGTATACATCAGTCTTATTACAGATGTAATGTGACGTGATGATATCTGCTCATCGGGATCTCCCATGTATTCACGAAAAGTTAATTTCCCAAAATATGAGTTATAGCCGCCTAAGCGTATATGAAGAGCTCCGGCAGCAGGTGCTTCTGCATATCCACCGTTAGGGCTTGGATGTTTTGACGCATCACGTTTCATTATACGCAGTGCATTTTTTCCGTCTAGATGTATGAAGTAAGCAGAAATAACAAAGAGGAGACCTGTTATACGCGCCGGAATGTAATTCAATACATCGTCGATATGTGCTGGTATCCTGCCAAAATATAAATACTTAGCATTTTTATATCCGAGCATTGAATCCATAGTATTGGCGGCACGATATAGTGCAGCTAGTGGAAGACCACCTATCGCAAAGAAGAACAGAGGCGATATGATTCCATCAGTTGTATTTTCCGCTATGGTTTCTATTGTGGCACGCGAGGTCTCGCTTTCAGATAATTCATCCGTGTCGCGTCCGACAATCCATCCGGTCTTCCTACGTGCCTCGACTATATCCCCAGAGAACAATAATCCCGCAATTTCATTTCCTGCTGCCGCAAGACTACGCGGAGAAATCATGAAGCTCAGGAAGAAAGCATCAACACATATCGATAACCATTTATTTCCTGCCAATGCAGCCAATCTGTCTATTCCCATAGCAACATCATATGTAACAAGAAGAACGAGGACAGCTAATATCCCGCCCATAATCAGCTTCTTCTTATCGTCATCATCCTCACGGTAAAAAAGTGATTCAAAGAAGGAAATCATCTTTCCTATAAGCACAACAGGGTGATATTGAGATCTAGGATCGCCAATTATCGTATCAAGTATAACTGACAGCAGTTCGGTCACAGATGAGCCCCCATTCGCATTATATCTTTTATCTTCTTGATATTCAGATGGCATCGCGCAGTATCTGCAAGCCTGTCAAAAGCGAGTTGTTTTTCGGTATACGTATTTTTGGTTACAGGAAGAGATTTGAGACCTTTGCGCCTACGTATAGCATTGAGTATGCTACGACGGAATATATCATGATCGAATAGCCCATGAAGATATGTTCCAAAGACAAGCCCATCCTGAGAGGCAGCTCCCTCAGATTCGGCATGTGTATTGCCACTGAGCTCTTTTAGCCTGAACGGATGTATGATATTTGGAGAGAAATCAGTTCGTCCCATATGAATCTCATATCCTTTTATGCCTTCGGCATGGATGTCGCAACCAAGGAAATGTAGATTCACGCAATCAGATTTTGCCTGTGATGTAACCTTATCCTCTACGAACGAAGTTGTCATATCAAGTAAGCCAAAGCCTTCCGTCCCATCGAAATCAGACTCAGTATGCATTGGGTCAAGAATCTTTCGCCCGAGCATTTGGTATCCTCCACATATGCCTATTATAGGTGTACCTTCTTCGTGTAATCCCTTTATGGCAGATTCCAGACCAGATTCCCTCAGGTAAATCATATCCTCTGTAGTGTTCTTACTGCCGGCAAGTATTATGAGATCTGGCTTTCCTAATGATTCCACATCACGGACGTAGTAAAGTCCTGTATCGCTTTCATCTGAAAATGCATCAAAATCTGTGAAGTTAGATATCTTAGGCGTCTCTATAATGGCAATCTGAATTTCGCTGTCATCAGGCGAAGTACGTTTTCTATCCAAGGCAACAGAATCTTCGTCTTCTATCCCAAGATTTTCTAGATATGGCATGATACCGAGTACCGGCTTGCCCGTCTTATTTTCCAAGAAGTCAACGGCTGGCGTAAAGAGACTTTCATCGCCTCGAAATTTATTTATGATGATGCCCTTTACGAGGTCACGTTCATCTTCTTCCAGTAATTCCAAAGTGCCGACTATCGCTGCGAGTGCTCCACCACGGTCTATATCTGCAACGAGCAATACCGGAGCTTTAAGGTATTTTGCAATCCGCATGTTCACAATATCGTTGTCTTTAAGATTGACCTCTGCTGGGCTGCCGGCGCCCTCTATTACCAAAGCATCATATTCTGAAATGAGTTTTTTCAGTGCTTTTGTTACTGTATCGAACGCCTTTAACGAATAACCCTTATGATATTCGCGTGCCGACATATTACCTACAGGTTTTCCCATGAGGATGACTTGCGAACATGAATTACCCGTTGGTTTGAGCAATACTGGATTCATTTCGACGGCAGGTTCTATACCAGCTGCTTCAGCTTGTACGACCTGGGCCCTGCCCATTTCTTTACCGTCTTTTGTGACATAGGAGTTAAGTGCCATATTTTGAGCTTTAAATGGTGCTGTATTTATACCATCCTGATGTAGTATACGGCAGAGCGCCGCAGCAATAATACTTTTGCCGACATCGGAACTCGTTCCCATCATCATTATATACTCTGCCATAATTCAGTACTCCTTTTGGAAATCTCTTTTATATTGATTGGCAGACCACATGCAACAAGCCATACTTCATCTGCTTTTTTTGCTACGTATTGATTGGCTATTCCAGCAACATCTCTATACTCACGAGAAAGGTGATTTGCAGGTACTATACCAGCACCTACCTCATTGGTGACAAATATGGATATGCCGTCTGTATTTTTTGCAGCGTCCATTAGGAGTCCTATCTTCTCCATTACGGTTCTATAATTCAGGTCCGAATCGGTTATATCTCCTATATCACATAACATGTTGCTGACATATATCGTTAGGCAATCGAAGAGAACAATATTGTGTTCTTTTTTTGCACGGTCAAGGACTTTGTCGGCATCTTTAGGAGCTTCGAATGTTGTCCATGAAGATGGGCGGCGCTTCCTATGCAACTTCACGCGAAATGCCATCTCATCATCATAGACTTCAGCAGTAGCTATATATGCTACTGAACCACCATGCTTTTCGCTATACCTTTTCGCATATTCTTCAGCAAATCTGCTTTTACCACTTCTAGCTCCGCCTGTAATAAGAATTATACGTCCCACTAATTATCGCTCCCTGCAGATTTGGATTTCTTATATTTCTGGCAGCTCATAATAAATGATGAGGCTGCCTCAGGCTCTCCAAAGAAATTCATATGCATATAAGATCCAAATGTATTATATCTATACTGACCAGCATAGTATCGATTCATATCACGCATTTTAGTAAAAATTGCCGGCTTGGATGCTGTATGGGATTCCTCGACTGAAAAATGGAATTCGTGTCCATGTAATTTACATCCCTTTTTTCCAATAGGGAGATCCTGCGTAAGCTCAGCTTCTATATATCCAACCATTTGGAGTTTCTTGGTCATAGATGATTTGCAATCGAATATGCCAACCATTGGATATTCTGTGCCTTCGAAATCGCGTATGCTCCGCATCGCATACATATATCCACCACATTCTGCATATATGGGGCAGCCATCCTTTGCTCGCGCTAGCATAGATTCTCGCATGGATTCATTTGATGACAGCTTCGCGGCAAAAACCTCGGGGAAACCTCCTCCTAATATAATTCCGTCAGATTCCGGTACTTCTTTGTCGTGGATTGGGCTGAAATACACGATTTCTGCACCCTGATTGCGCAGCTCCGCAATACTGTCAGGATAATAGAACGAAAACGCCTCGTCCTTTGCAAGTGCTATGCGGACGGCTGAAGCTGTATTACCCTTCCTATCGATACCTGATATGCTTAGCGGTTCAGCAGATCTCGCACAGTGGAGTATAGCCTGTATATCGAGTTGATCTCTCATCGCGGTTCCAAGCTTCTCAACTACAGGTACAGCAGGATTTTCTAATGTAGGGACGAGTCCTAAATGGCGCTCTGGCATATAGAGGCAGTCATTGCGGCGAATACCTCCCAAAACTTCTATACCTATATCAGACATAGCTTTGGTTATCATCTGTTTGTGGGTATCTGATCCCAGGCGGTTAAGTATGGTGCCCCTTATATCAGCTTCTTTATCATACTCTTTATAGCCAAGCGCAATTGCAGCTGCAGAAGCACCAATCGATTTCACATCTATGACAATGATTATAGGTGCTTTCAATAGCTTTGCGATCTGTGCGGTGCTGCTGACGCCATTTCTCCCGCCGTCATATAGTCCCATCACACCCTCGATTACAGCAATATCAGCTCCATCTGAAGCTGCTGCAAAATCTTCAAGAAGCCTATCTTCTGGTACGAGCCATGAATCAAGGCTGCAGCTATCCCTTCCACATGCTATCTTATGATATCCAGGATCGATATAATCTGGACCAACCTTGAATGGCTGTACAGCTAGTCCCATATCAGAAAGAGCTTTCATGAGGCCTGTAGCAACTGATGTTTTGCCGGAACCGCTAGAGACACCAGCTATGATGATACGAGGAATATATTTTTCCATAGTATATTACCTGCTGTTATCGATTATGTACATGATTGCGTTCACCGCTGAAGCTGCTATTGGGCTGCCTCCCTTTGTACCGAGCACAGTAATAAATGGGATGATTCCATTTTCAGTTAATGCTTGCTTAGAGTCAGCAGCCCCGACAAATCCTACTGGAATACCTATGACCGCAGCCGGGCGTATTCCTTCTTCTTTTATGAGGCGAATCACTTCAAACAATGCCGTAGGTGCGTTACCTATAGCTACTATCGCGCCATCCATGTCATGTCCAAAACTGCGCATTGCAGCCATAGAACGGGTAATGCCGTCTTTTTTTGCGACCGTAGCTATATCCGGATCTGCGATCAGACAATGAGCCTCCCCACCGAAAGAAGCGAGTTTTTTCTTATTTATCCCTGTACGTACCATTTCGACATCTGTATAGATGTCAGCACCTTTCTTCAATGCATCTTCTACTGCCTCTATTGCTCCATCACTTATGCGTATATATGGTGCGTATCCAGGATCCCCAGATGCATGTATTAGACGTGAATATACCTTTGCACTCTTTTCATCCAAATGATAATCTTTGATGTATGGAGCGATGATCTCCATGCTCCTATTCTCTATATCCATAGGTTTTTTTATAAAATCCATGGTCTGCTCCCCTTTTATAGTCCTCTACTATGTAAAAATTTCAATATGCTGTTAAAATCATGTGCTTCGTTATCATAAGTTATCATGGGTCTGTTTATGATCACAACGGGAATTCCCATTGCTTCAGCTGCTGAAATTTTTGTATCCGTTCCACCAATATGCCCCGCATTTTTAGTAACTAAAACATCAGCATTATATTTCTTATAGAGCTCGATGTTGAGTTCTTTGCTGAAAGGCCCCTGCATAGCTATTATATTACCCGGGCTTAGCCCCAAGCTCTCACACATGCTTATGACTTTCGACGATGGTAATACACGCACCACAATAGATGCGTCAATGAGATAAGGCGAGGTGACAAATTTTTCAAGATTCCTGCTTCCCGTAGTGAGAAATATATGATGTCCTAGTTCAGCAGCTTGCTTAGCTGCATCCTCGTAATTTAGGACATTATATGCTTTGCCATATGTTATAGGCGTAGATTCACGTTCATATCTGATATACGGTATGTTAAGTGATCTGCATGCTCCCATGGCGTTTTCCGAGACGTTGGAGGCATAGGGATGTGTAGCGTCAACGAAGGCCTTGATATCATTCGTACCAAGATATTCGATGAGGTCGCGTTTGTCCATTGCTGTACTATTGATATGCAGTCTATCTGTATGGCCGTATTTCTCAAGTAGCTGCTTACCATAATGACTGACAACAGAGGCTGTGACTTCATAACCAGCTTCTAGTAATCGACATACGAGCTCCCTGCCATCTCTCGTACCGGCTGCTATAAATATCATATATCATAGCCCCTTGGTGTAATCATATAGCCATCATTCACATAGGTGTGCGAATTCCCTATGATTACTAAGGAGAACATATTTATTTCCTCTTTCGTAAAGTCATTCAATGTAGATATGACCTTTTGTTCTTTTTCACGTGAGGCATTACTGACAATGCCGACTGGGGTATCAGGTGAACGGTATTTGAGCATGATTTCACGAACTTCTTCTATATTCTTTATGCGCTTCTTGCTCTTTGGATTATATAATGCCGTTACGAAGTCTCCTTCTGCAGCCATTTCTACACGTTTTTTTATAGTGTCCCAAGGTGTTAGAAGATTACTAAGACTTATTACGGCAAAATCATGCATTAATGGTGCGCCGAGAATAGCTGCCGCTGCATTTATCGCTGAAAGACCAGCTATAACCTCAAAATCCGGTCTATTATCTTTTTCAATCTTAAGCAGCATCTCAAGTACGAGACCTGCCATACCATAAATCCCCGAATCTCCACTAGAGATGACAACCGTGTCCTTACCTGCTCTTGCAGATTCAACAGCCATATGACATCTGTCGACTTCCTGCATCATTCCAGTCCCTATGACTTCTTTATCTTCTATGATATCTCGTATAAGGTTGACATAAGTATTATACCCAGCGATAACAACAGCTGAATCAATTGCCTTTCGCGCACGCGGTGTCATGTCTTCTAGACTTCCTGGCCCTATACCTATAACAGTTATCTTTGCCAATTACCGTCCCTCCGTTCAAAATAGTACATATATAATCATTATACTACAGGTATAGATTTTTATCTAGGAGAAGCAATATCCCGATTCCATGATAATTGGATTTCTATATATGATATGGTATAATAAGCATATCAGTAATATGATAGAAAGTCGGTAAAGATTTAACTGATTCGCGCCAGAATTCCCCCGCCTCAACGCCGCAGGCGTAGGTGGCGGGATGAATGGCGCCCCACAAACAAGCGAGACTATACTTTTATGCTATACTATTTCCAGTAAAAGGTGGTGAGAAAATGCTAGTCTCGCAAGTTCTGAAACTCAAAGTGAATATCTCATACCAACAAGCCATCTCCTTTCGGGAAACACAACGGCAGTTTATTGCGGCCTGCAATCTGGTTTCACAGTATATCTTCGACCACGGATTCATTCTGCAGCAACGCACTCTTCAGGACAGGCTCTACAGAAAAATCCGTGCAGATTACGATATGCCATCGTTCCTTGCGCAGTCCGTCATCAAGACGGTCATCGCGAAATACAAGACCGTTAAGACGCTTGACATTGACCGTCTGGCAAAGAAGGCTAAGAAGCAAGGCTGGGAATTCGATCCGAAGCCGTCTTCGAGTATCTGCAAAAACCGATCGCCTTTCATGCGCCATTCGTCCAGTATGCCCGCAAGTTTTCCTATAGCATACTGCCTGATGGCTCAGTATCCATGCTCACGCTTCAGGGGCGTGAGAAAGCTACGGCTCATTGGCAGGTCGGGTATTTCGACAAGTTCTACAATGGAGGATGGGAACAGTGCTCTGCTACGCTCCATGAAAGGCGCGGAAAGTGGTATCTTCATATCGCCATGCAGAAAGACGTTGAGGAATTCTCGAAAGAGCATGTCGCTCATGTCGTCGGCATTGACCGCGGCTTGCGCCAGATCATCACGACGTTTGACGAGCAGAAGCATATTCACTTTGAGTCCGGTAAGCAGATTGCCCGCAGACGCAGGCATTTCTACGAACTTCGTAGGCTCCTCCAGAAGAAGAACACCAAGTCTTCCAAACACAGGATCCGTACCATAGAGAATCGAGAGAACCGCTGGATGGCTGACATCAACCATCAGATTTCAAAGGCACTCGTTTCTCATTATGGCCCGAACACACTCTTCGTTGTTGAAGACTTGACGGATGTTTCTTTTGACAAGAAGAACCTCAAGCGCACGAAAAAAGGCAAGAAAGAGCTCCGCTCATGGGCGTTCTACGACTTCGAGCAGAAGCTCGTCTACAAAGCTCTTGCAAACAAATCTCTTGTGCTTAAAGTCTCGGCTGCTTACACGAGCCAGCGTTGTCCGAGATGCGGGCGCATTCACAAGGAAAACCGTAAGCATGACAGACATCTCTATGTCTGCGATTGCTGTGGGCATCAGATGAATGACGACGCTGTAGGCGCAGAAAACATCTACCTGCTTGGAACGCAATGGGTTTCCGGCATGGAAGCTCCGCATTTCGAAAAACTAAGCTAATCGGTCAGTGCGTATATCGCCGCTGACCTGCGGGCGCCGTCAACCGTCCGAACATGGAGCAATCCATGTTGAGTAGAGCCGTTCGGGAGGGAGGATTCTTCGAATCCGCTGAACCTCTGCATGAGCCAAAGAGCTACAACGAACAGTTTCAAGCCCCCGTCTCAAAAATCGTGTAGCGATTTTAGGCGGTGGGTCGTTGACTCAAAATCTATCTACACACTGCCAAGAGGAGGAAGCGGTACATGGAGATATTAAATTCGATCATAACGTCGGTTAACGATGTGATATGGTCATATATACTTATTTTTTGCCTTGTTGGGCTTGGGATATGGTTTACCTTGAAGACAGGCTTCGTACAGCTTAAAATGCTGCCTGAGATGCTGCGTGTAATAAGTGAGGGTGCCGGTAAGATGACGAAGGAAAAGGAAATCAGTCCTTTTCAGGCGTTTTGTGTCAGTACCGCATCACGTGTCGGAGTCGGTAATATTGCAGGTGTTGCTATAGCAATCGTTACTGGCGGTCCAGGAGCCGTTTTCTGGATGTGGGTCATTGCTTTCTTTGGCTGCGCAACTGGCTTTGTAGAGAGTACACTTGCACAGATATATAAGATCCCGATGGGAAATGGCAGCTTTTTAGGCGGACCTGCATATTACATAAAGAATGTCCTTGGACAGGAGAAGATCGCTAAGTTATTTGCTATCCTTATCTCTGTTACTTTCGGACTTATATATGTATCCGTTCAGGCTAATACGATTGCACTCTCGCTTGATGGCTTTGGTGTCAATCATATGCTTACGGGGCTAATTGTTGCAGCACTTGCTGGAATAGTCGTATTCGGAGGACTTAACCGCGTTGCGAAGGTAGCTGAAATGCTAGTACCTATCATGGCTGGTATATATATACTTGCAGCAATCGTTGTAATAATAATGAATATTTCTGTTGTGCCAGATATATTTGCTCTTATCTTACATGATGCTTTCAATCCTCAGGCTGCAGTCGGAGGCGGTATAGGAACAGCTATATTAACAGGTGTCAAACGTGGTCTTTTTTCCAATGAAGCCGGTGAAGGAAGCGTACCTAATGCTGCAGCCACTGCAAATACATCTCATCCTGTCAAGCAGGGATTGATACAGTCTTTTGGTGTTTATGTAGATACTTGGCTTGTCTGCTCTGCGACGGCATTTATCGTTCTGCTTAATGGTTGTTATACCGTAGGAGGCTGCGTGACAGGCATTGCGTTAGCACAGGCTTCACTTGCGAATTCATTTGGTATATGGGCATCAGACTTCTTGGCCTGCATGATATTTCTCTTTGCTTTCAGTTCCATCGTGGGTAATTATTTTTATGCCGAAATAAATATATCTTTCTTTGGCGGTAAAACAAAGAGAAATCTGATTATATTCCGTTGCCTAATGGTAGTGATGGTTATTTGGGGGAGCCTCGCCGAGCTAGGTATCATCTGGAATAGTGCCGATTTGTTTATGGGGCTGCTGAGCATTACAAACCTTTATGCGATATCACGCCTAGGAAAATATGCATTCATTGCTTTAAAGGACTATATATCACAAAGACGTGATGGTAAAGATCCAACATTTGATCCGTCTGTATTACCAGACGATACTGGTATATATGCTTGGAAATCTAGATAAAAACCAATCTATTTATCTCTAATGCGCTTCAGGTATCTCACGTCGCATGCAATATGTCCAGTATCTGTGCACACAAATAGAGGCTGCTGCAATAA
>OMZT01000071.1 GCA_900315615.1 uncultured Veillonellaceae bacterium
AGGAAGCCGCATGACGAAAAGACGTAATACAACGCAGGACGAGCGCAAAGAAATCGTCCAATACTGCTTGGCACACGAAATGAACTACGGAGAGGCCGCAAAGCATTACCAGGTCTCCTATAGTCAAGTCTACCAGTGGGTGAAGAAGTACAAGGAGATGGGCGATGCCGGGCTAGAAGTCCGGCGGGGACACACAATCACAAACGCTTGCAACGCAAACTTGATGTTATGACACCATGGGCTTACCACGAAGCGCATATTGCCGCATAAAAATACCTGCTCTCGAACTAGGAGCAGGTGAAAATTTCATTATTTTTTTGCGTGTCCTATTGACGGGGTGCACACCATAGACTCAAGCAGCCCATCATATGGGGGATTTCTCTATGACGCCTTTAATCTATTGAGACAATGACATCGATCTCCACCAATGCACCCTTCGGCAGGTTACCAACTTCTACGCATACACGAGCCGGGGCATCTTTCTTGAAATACTCTGCATATACCTCGTTCATCGCTCCAAAATCTTTTATATCATCAAGTGACACCGACGTCTTCACAACATCGTCAAGTGAGCCACCTGCGGCCTCAACTATAGCCTTCAGGTTGTCCAGCACACGTGCCGTCTGCTCCTTGATACCACCCGCAACAATCTCACCCGTCTCCGGTACAAGTGGGATCTGTCCCGATACGAACAGGAGTCCCCCCACCTTCACAGCCTGTGAATATGGGCCAATCGCAGCTGGTGCCTTCTTAGTAGAGATAATTTCCTTCATTGCAAAATCCTCCTTCGAGTATATATCACATAAGCAAAATGCCCGCATATCGGTACGGGCATCATAAGATCACGCGCGTGCAAGATCAGGCCGAAGCGGTATTGCACCACCCATATAGATGTGATGTATATCTTCCTGACTGAGCTCAGAATTAACGAGCACCAACGCCCTTATACACATAGGCAGCGAGCCATCTACATCCATTTCTACTGTATCGAAAAGAGGGACATGATCGAATCCATCTATCTGCCTTGCACCTGCCGCAGGAAATGCCGCCGTCAAATCAGGCGTAGCACTGAATATCACAGCTACGATATCCGACTTATCGATGTGATTCGTACGCAATATACCCATTGTCATAAGCTTGACTGCATCATATATCTTATCCTTAGAGTTCTCCTCTACGGTGATAGCTCCTCTTATTCCCCTCATAATTATACCTCCAAAGCTCATCAGCTCATTTATGAGTAATTATACTATAAAGCAATTTAATACTCAATATTATTGCAGCCAGATACCCAAAAAAACCTAAGAGCGGGATTTCCATTATCTGAGGCGTCATATTCGTCGTGCATATCGTGCTAGAGCCCAGTAATAATGCCGCGCATATTATGGCTATTATCAGCTTATTTATCATTCTGTCAATGCGGCGGAGCGGTTCTTCAGAGCCTGTCAAATCCAGATTAACCTTTGTCTGTCCACTCATAGTCATCTTCAATATATCTGAGATCTGCTCTGGAAGCTGCATAGACTTCCTGATAAGGACATATCCTTCCCTTTTTGCCTTACCTAATTCATCTTTCCAGTTGAAATTCTTTTTATACGATATCTGAAGGCTCCTAGCAAATATATCCACAAAGCTGACTTTTGGACAGCACATACGCATAAGGCCCTCTATAGTTATGACGCCCCTGCAGAACATGCTGATACCAGGAGCAATTGCGATATGATGCACCCTAAGTATATTCATGATCTGACGCGTGAGTATACCCATGCGAAGCTGTGCGAAATCCATACTGCTATACTGGGCAATCAGTGCGTCCAAATCCTGATAAAGCTGAGTATGATTAACCCTTCCCTGTGGTATTCCCAAAGAAAGAACGGCATTCTTCATCTCAAATGTATCCTTATTTGAAAGGGCAAATATGGCTTTTCGTATCGCGAGCCTGTCTTTGTTGGAAAGCCTCCCCATCATACCGAGATCAAGCCAGACGATGACCCCATTACGAACCCATATATTGCCTGGATGAGGATCTGCATGGAAATATCCATCATCTACTATCTGCTTTACGTAGTTTTCACCGAGCCGTCTGCCCATCAATTCCATGTTATAGCCATGTGCCTTGAATCCATCGAAATCATCAAAGCGTATCCCATCAATATATTCCATCACGAGAATATGCTGTGTCGACATACCTCGGTATACTTTAGGACACGTAACATATGGCACATCCGCATTCAAACGGCCGAATTCATCTATATGATCGGCCTCCATCAGAAAATCCATTTCCTGCTTCGCGACATCCCACATCTCATCGAGCACCATTCCAAGGTCGACGACGTCCTGTGATCTGTTAAGCACCTTCAATATTCGTGCCGCACGCTTCAGTAAGATGATATCCTTGCTCATGACCTCATGAATACCAGGGCGCTGTACTTTTACGACAACCTTGTCGCCGTTGAGCAAGGTCGCACGATGTACTTGTGCGATTGATGCAGATCCCAATGCCTCCTCATCTATTGAACGAAACATCTTATTCCATCGGCATTGATATTCATGCTCTATAACATCCTTTATCACCGAAAAAGACAATGGTTTCGCATCATTCTGTAGCTTAGCAAATTCATCACAGTATTCCTGTGGAAGAAAGTCAGGGCGCATACTCATGATCTGCCCCAGCTTAACGAATGTAGGTCCCAAATCCTCCAACACCAGTCTTATCTTGACTGGTGTTATACCGTGTACTATATCTCGTTTTCTAAGTACAGCAAGCATGGATTTCAGTCGTTGTGTCGAACTCGCATCTATATTCTCTTTTGCCACGTCCACACCAAGGAACTTCTCGAACATGGCCATGTTACCTCCTACATATCAACTGTGACATATTACATTGATTTACCGACTTTTTCCTTGATCTGCTGCTGGACGGAAGCATTATCGAGGAATTCATCATACGTCGTAACACGATCTACTATACCATCAGGAGTAAGTGCAATGATACGATTTGCAATCGTCTGAATGAACTCATGATCATGTGATGAAAACAATACAGTCCCCTTAAATGCAATAAGTCCATCATTCAAAGCCGTAATCGACTCCAGATCCAAATGGTTCGTAGGATCATCGAAGATAAGCACATTTGCTCCAGAAAGCATCATGCGTGACAGCATACAGCGTACCTTTTCTCCACCTGAAAGGACATCCGCTTTTTTTTGCGTCTCCTCTCCAGAAAAAAGCATCCTTCCGAGAAAACCTCTCACGAATGTTTCATCTGGATCCTTTGAGAACTGTCTCAACCATGCTACGAGGTTCAACTTCACACCATCAAAGTATTTTGAATTATCCTTAGGCAAATACGCTTGTGTTGTCGTGACACCCCACTTGAACGTTCCCTCATCTGGTTCCATCTCACCGGTAAGAATCTGAAAAAGCACCGTCATTGCCGTCATATCCTGAGAAACGAATGCAACCTTATCACCTTTTTTCAATGTAAAGCTGACATTCTTCAGAAGTGGGATGCCATCTATAGTCTTAGAAATACCGGACACCTGAAGCAGCTGATCCCCAGCCTCTCTATCAGGTGTAAATGCAATATATGGGTATCGCCTTGATGAAGGCTTGATATCATCCAACGTTATTTTTTCCAACAATTTCTTTCTAGATGTTGCCTGCTTGGACTTAGCTGCATTTGCGCTGAATCGCTGTATAAACGTCTTCAGTTCTTTTATCTTTTCTTCCTTTTTCTTATTAGCATCCTTAGCCATCTGCATGGCAAGCTGACTAGAGCGTAGCCAAAAGTCATAATTCCCTGCATAAAGCTTGATCGTACCATAATCCACATCGCATATATATGTGCATACATTGTTCAAAAAATGCCTATCATGCGAAACGACAATAACCGTATTAGGGAAATCCCCCAAGAAGTTCTCCAGCCAGTTGATAGAAATCACATCCAGATGGTTCGTCGGCTCATCAAGGAGCAATATATCAGGGCTACCGAATAGAGCCTGCGCCAGAAGTACGCGTACCTTTTCCTCAGGTGCCAGCTCAGCCATCTGCTTATGGTGAAGCTCCGTAGCTATCCCGAGGCCATTCAGGAGGCTTTCGGCTTCCGGCTCCGCATTCCATCCATCAAGCTCTGCGAATTCTGCTTCCAGCTCGGACGCACGCATTCCCTCTTCCTCTGTCATCTCCGGCTTGGTATATAATGCCTCTTTTTCATCCATAATTTCAACGAGACGCTTGTGTCCCATCATGACCGTCTTTAGAACCTCATAGTCATCGTATGCGTAATGATCCTGCTGCAACACAGCGATCCTGTCACCAGGAGTCACATCCACAGACCCAGATGTCGGCTCAATAGCACCTGAGAGGAGCTTCAGCAGTGTGGATTTGCCCGCTCCATTCGCGCCTATGATTCCATAGCAATTACCAGGAGTAAATTTTAAATTGACGTCCTTAAAAAGTGTGCGTTTCCCGAACTGCAATGAAAGCCCGCTTGTACTTATCATATCTATACCTCTCACATCTGAATCTTATTCCGACGACAAAAATATAAAGTCTTGCGTTATCTTAACATTATATCATATCACAGGTATCTATTGCAAAAATCATTCTAAAGAAAAAGCAGGCAGTATCACTGCCTGCAGATTGCATTCCACATCGAGAGTATGCTCTGTCCATATGTCGTTCCAGGCACGGCCCATCGGCCATTCAAATCTTCCCATCTGGTAAGTGTCATACTACCATAACGTTGCCTGACAAGGTCGAACCTAGGATCAACCACCGGTTCTACTGGCCTGCGTGTCGACGCATATGCCAAAAGATGTTGTATATGTGCACGCACACCTAACTCAGCAGAAGGAAAATATGCACCTTTTACCGTTGCCGAAGTGGTACCAAGCCCACAATAATTGTTTTGATCAGGCGTCACAGTGCCACCATAGCGGAAGAAGCCCGTCTCCTTCAGTGCCTGGGCAAAAGCTACATCGGGCCGTATACCCTCGCGGCTTCCCTCCTCATAGTAATAGGACACAAGCTCACGTGGGGAAACGCTGATATCCGGATTAGGGTTTACGCTGAGAAGGTACCTCACACATTGCTCCTCAGTAGCCGCGGGTTCGCCAAATATCGAATCCGTATCATAATTGACACGAACAGACTGCTTGGGCTCAGGTGGAGGCTCAGGAACAGGGGTTGGATGAAGTATGGCATTTATCCTATCTGACAGAGAGCTACCTTCACGTACTGACCCATCTACATCTGGCCTCAGCCGCATTTCCTTAGTACTACTTTCATCAATCGACTGACGTATACCGACCTTGGTCGTATCAGCACTAGCATGATGACGTGCAGCAGCAGATTGCACCATAAATGGTGTCGAAGTCAGCAATATACCAGATACTAAAGCCACAAGCACCTTATTCCGTGTTCTCAACGTGAAGCCCCCTATATCATAAGTGTTCGAATTCAAAAGAAAACAAACTGTGCGAAGAAAATCAATGCCAGGCAATATACAAGAAGGTTTACATCTCTGAATTTGCCGGTACCTACCTTCAGAAGAACATATGCTATAAATCCAGCTCCCAGTCCAGTCGTAACGCTGTAAGAAAGCGGCATAGCGAGCATAGCAACAAATGCTGGGAAACTCTCCACCATATTATTCCAGTCAAGTGAACGTATGTCTGATATCATCAGGAAGCCTACTATAATAAGAGCTGGCGCCGCCATCGCCGTCAGTGCTGACAGTGACTTGACAACCGGCAAGCAGAACAGCATCAACAGGAAAAGGAGTGCTGTTACAAGCGTGCTGACACCGGTACGTCCACCAGCAGCCACACCTGTAGCTGATTCCGCAAAAGCCGTAAGTGGCGGTGTTCCGAGCAGCGCACCCAGCACACTGCCACCTGCCGTTGAAAGCATAGCCCCATCATACCCAGGAACTACACCATCTTCCTTAACGAGTCCAGCCTGTGTACTAATACCTAATATTGCAGACATCGCATTAAAAACCGTAATGAATATAAGCAAGAAGCTCACAACAAGAATCGTATTAATATTACCAAAGCTCATCTGAGCGAAAGTCTTATCAAGGCCATCTGGAACTGCAAATGGAGCTGCCGGAAGTTCCAAGAATCCCATCACATAAGCAACAACGCCAATCGTAAGCATACCAAAGAAGATTGCGCTCTGCTTTCCATTAGCCATAAGAATACATGTGACTATGAGTCCAAGTATGCTAAGAAACGTCATAGGATCATTGAATATGTTCCCAAGCGCTACGACCGTGGTAGGATTACCTATGAGGACATGTCCATTCTCCATACCAATAATCGCTATGAATAGTCCAAGTCCAGCGGTTATTCCATGTTTCAAGCTGTCAGGTATGGCGTACATCAGTGCTGAAAGAAGCTTAGTACAACATAGTACTGCGAAAATCACAGA
Organism: uncultured Veillonellaceae bacterium; assembly: GCA_900315615.1. Taxonomy (GTDB): domain Bacteria; phylum Bacillota; class Negativicutes; order Selenomonadales; family Selenomonadaceae; genus RUG114. The sequence goes on from OMZT01000071.1 coordinate 6,439, forward strand.
TGCGATAAAAGATGCACCCAACGCCTCCTGCCAAGGAACGCCCTGCGAGATGACCACTGTATATACGAAGTAAGCCGTGGTTCCAAGCCCTGGTGCAGCCGCTATAGGAAGGTTCGCACCCAAGCCCATACCAATCATGCCAGCCAGTGACGCAAGTATCGTCGCAATAAACGCACCGCCAAAATCCATTCCCGCCTGACTAAGCATCGTCGGATTAACGATGATGATGTACATCACTGCGAGGAAGGTCGTACATCCAGCCATTACCTCAGTACGTACACATGTCCCTCGCTCTGCCAGCTTAAACCTGTCCAACATTGTATGAAAACCCCCAAACTTGAAATTTTGCTATATTCTATCACATCCTTAATATTTCTCCAAAGACAAGCGTCCTCTTATGCCTAGATATTATTTAATTCTTCTTATATAAATATAATCCTGTCGCTTTAATCATATATTAATCTTAAATCATACATTATTTTGTACTGTCATTGACGATATGAGCAGTCAGGAAAATCATTATCTCGGAATCACTCTTGCTTCGTTTTATGCTCTTGAAAAAATTGCCAAGGATTGGCAGATCTCCAAGGAATGGCACCTTACTCAGTGCTCGTGATTCGTCACTGCCTATAAGCCCACCAATAACCATTGTTTCTCCATCACGCAGCCGTACTACTGTATCAGCCTCCCTTTTCTGAAAACGATACGCTTTCATCGTATCGACATACAGCGGCGAACTGACTTCCGTATGCACACGAGCAGTGATCTGTCCATTATCATTTACTATCGGCGTATACCGAAGTATAATGCCTGCCGGTTTATATTCATATGATGTAGTTTGCGTACTATCAGTGATGCTCGTCCGCGGCACTGGTACCTCTCCACCTATGTTGATTGAAGCTTCATGCCCCTGAATCGTCATGATATTCGGCCTTGCAAGCATCCTTGCTTTTCCCCCAGTAATCAATGCGGAGATCTTTGCTGCATAATAGAACTCGAATGGATATCCTTCAGGTCCCCTGCCAAATTGTATAACGCCTGGAGTCCCGTTTTCGCCATTATGCCTGTCTATGCTCCGCCTGGGGATATCCTCCCATACATAGCTCCACGAACCATCTGCATTCTGGACCTTCTTGCGAACAGAATCATACTCTTCATCCACATCCGGATACTGTGGAAGCTTCGACCATTCCCAGTCTACCCCTAGCTCCTTCGCTGCAGACTTATCAATCGCAACGACCTTCGCCTCTAAAGACACTTGCTTAGAAGGCACATCGAGCCTTTTTATCACCCTGCCAGCTTCAGCAGCTTCCGCATCAGTTCCATAGAAAAGTACAGAATTAGATTCTTTATCAGCAAAGAACCGCACATCCTCCTTACGCTGCTTGGCTTGTGATTTCTTGCCATTTTCCTCAATAGGCTTTGATGTATCGCTATGACACGCAATCATTGCATCACAAATGCTCCCAGCTGATGCATAGCTCAGCGGAAAAACATGCATAGAACGCGCTCCTTCAGATGTACTCCCTCTCAATACCAGCACGTCACCGTGTTTTTCAACAAGCAAGCCCCCTGCATCTGCAATCAGCCTGAATGCCTCATCAGAATCAACATCAGTTATAGATACAGATATATTTCCCTTCACAGATCCGTCCATGACTATGCTTTGTCCGCAGCTTTTAGCTAGAGAAGACAATACACTGCGTACAGGTGCATCCTGAACCGTAATGCTCACCGGTATAGCCTCACATATACATGGCATAAAACACATCAGCAGGCAGCAAATCAAGCTTAACATAAAAGAACGCATTTTCAAACTCCTGATAAGATAGTCCTGGATATTTATCCATGGATATGAATTTCCCTGCATACACCCGAAACCTCAACGACAGCCGTTCCATCATGTACATCCCTTAGGTAAAGTCCATCATTCTCTTCTCCTACAGCAATCGGCAAATCCTTACCATGCCATCGAAAAAGGCAAACGGTAGATGAGCCTTCCATAACGCCTAAAAGTAATGGTATGTCTGACTTTGTCTGCGCACTCGTTGACTTTTGTACGGGAGCAGCCCCGCGTGGTCGATCTTTAGAAGGCGCTGGAGCATATAGCGTCGCCCCATCGCCATTTGGAGGAGGATCCGCTGCTGGTATATTACCCTCTCCCCCTCTGGCAGATTGGTTACGCGTCTCATGAGCAGGCGTAAAAGGATTCCTTATATTAGCCGGATCAGCCGAAAGCCCTGCTATTTCCATCCTTTCTCCGCGCCGGTCATCAGGTTGCGCTGTCTCCTGCTGATCGATAACAGGTGGTACCTCTGGCTCTGTTGGAGTCGTACCAAAATAAAATATCGATCCGGTAAAAGCACATATAGGAACGAGTGCTATTACCTTCTGACGCCGTGATAAATCGCTCCACTCTGTATTCTTAAGGAAATCAATCAGCATTTGTATATCCATCAAACGCATCTCCCATGTGAATGTTACACATAAAACAGCAGAAATATCCGATTACAACTGAAATATAATTTTATTCTGTATATTTATATCTTATTCCTTATTTTTACAGTTTGCAACACTTTTAATCTATTTTTTATCTTTCATAAAAAATACCGAATGAAAAAATGTTATAATGAGTTTCTAGACATTCTGCAATATACTAAGATGCTGGAATATCATATTTATCCAATACATACTCCATGTCTGCAATTTGTTGTGGGAGGACAACTAAATGCAAAAAAAATCAATGGGAACCGTAAAAATGGTCTCTGCAGTTCTTATCATTCTGTTGCTAGCAATAATTCACATAGCTAATCCGGATTTTTTCCCAGAGCTATGGCGTGTCCTCAAAAGCGGGGATCTGATAGCAACTGCTGAATATATTGAGTCATTTGGCTCATGGGCAGTCTTCTTCAGCTTCTGGCTAGTATTATTCGTCAATATGCTAGGATTCCCACCTGCTATCATCTTCTCTACGGCTAATACTCTTATATTCGGCATTGTACCAGGTATCATATTATCTGTAGTAGCAGAGACCGTAGGAGTCGTACTCTCCTTCCTGATACTGCGTTTCTTTCTGCGTGACTCTGCGAAGAAAATCATCAGCAAACATTCCAGCTTAAAGAAAATAGATTCCTTCAGCGGGCGCAGTGGATTCATGGTTATGCTCATCGCACGTACGGTTCCGTATTTCCCTTCTATAATGCTAAATGCGTTGGGAGCCATAAGCGCCATAAGCCTCTTTGACTACACATTGGCCTCTTTCGTAGGGAAGTTCCCATCTACAGCTATAGAAGCCATCATTGGGCATGATGCTGTTCTTCATAATGGCGACTACACACGCATTATTATCGTATGTATCATAGCTGTCATCCTCATAATCAGTGCCTGGATATTTGAACATCATATGGCAAAAAAAGCAGACGCATACAATAGAAGCACTGATACGACATCAGATTGAACGATTCACTAATGATATTACGAAAGGTGTGCACGAGATTGGTCTTACATGGCGCTGTGATCATAGAACAAGGAGTAACATTCGCTATCTTCTCGGTACGCGAAAGCGTTACGACATATACTGTACGCGCAACTCAGTTCCGCCGCGCTGTTGCTCCATATTTCCCGAATATGCCGATCATATTGATGAGTCAGGATAGATACGGCAAGCCACACTATAACGGGCGTAAGGATATCGTGGAGTTCCTGAAGACAATACGTGTCGATCAGATTCCATGGAAGAAATACCATATTTATTGACATAAGTGGCAGTATTTTGTATACAAAATACTGAAAAAACTTTAAAAAAATTTGTTTCAGAATCTTGCAAAGCGCATGAAGATATGCTATACTATAAGCGTAAAGAGGAGATAGATATACAAACCAGTGGAGTCCTGATGGGAAGCAGCTGGGATGGATGTCAGCCGAGAGGCTCTCTTCAAACGCTACAGAAAGGATGTGGGGGTTATTGAAGATTAGTTTTGATATCCTTCGCTCCAACAGATCTGACTAGCAAGTGCACAGTTGAAGAAAGAGATTCGGCACGCAAGTGGGATTCCGTAGAAGGGATGGTTCCGTTTGTAAGCTGGATACATGAAAAGTGATGTCGCACAACGTCAGAGATGGAGAGTTGGATTCGAAGTATCATTTGGATCAGAATCCTGTGATTGCAATCCTACGTAACACAAAGACAGATACTCAAGATGAGGGTCCGGACATAGGCGTGAAAGTGCCGGCAAGGTTTCAATTCTCAAGCTTCGACGGGAGATTGGGATGGGCGCCTGGAACGACCGAACGTTGTTGGTTATGATGTGATATCATGACAGTTCAGCTGGACAGTTTATTGCATAGAGCCTTTCTCGAGTGGGCACTGTGCCAACAACAAAATATAGGTATTAGGTTTTGGACTTAGTTAAGAACGAATGAACCGCCAGGCATGTGTATAGTGTCTGGCGGTTCGCTTTGTCTTTATAAAGTTTTTACTCTACCAACAAATAATCATATTCATACTATATGGGAGGATCAATGATCCTCATAGGGACGCACACGCAGCGTAAGCCCTCTTGACTCACATATCGCACGGCACTTTTCTATCTCGTCTTCTCCCTCGACATGATCGACGATCGTGAGCACAACATTTGGTACATATTTCTTCATATTCTGTGCGAAGCTGAGCATCGCTTCATATGACTTAATGCCGAAACGACTGCGAGTAAGCTCCAAATAACGTTCAGCATTTGATGCATTCAGGCTGATGGATACAGTGTCAAGTATATCCCCATCAAAATCAGGAGATGTATCGCGTCCATATGAAAGGTCTGAAAGCCCATTTGTATTTAGACGTGTCGCAACATCTGGATGCATGGTCTTTACATACCTAAGTAAATCCGTCAATACATCAAGACGTTCTGTCGGTTCACCAAACCCACAGAAAACAACCTCTTTTATATACTCCCATGGTGCGCCGTCAAGCGCCGCCTTCACCTCTGCAGAGGATGGCTCCTTCCTCAGCCAAAGGGTTACAGAATCGTCCATCTTCTTCATGTTTCTCAGACAGAACGTACATGAACACGTACACCTGTTGGTGATATTCACATATAGATTTCTCTTTCCGAGCTTTGGATGCCTTCTGATATGTTCTTCTGGTGTGATATATTCTCCGCCTTTATCAACCATGTAAACGATCATACATATCCCCCTTATCTCAGGTCACAGAGATATTCCTCGAAAGCAAGCCCATAGTTCCATGGTAAGCCAAGGCCTTCAGTATACTCGAGTGCCTTGCTTATGAAATCAGTTGCTTTCTTTACTGCATCATAAAGAGGAATATCTTTAACCATGCACGCCGATACAATCGCTGCAAATGCGTCTCCTGTACCAGAACGATCTCCACCTATCTTGTCAACCGTAAGTACACGCGCCTTTTTGCCCCGTTCGTAAACGTAGTTACGTATATGATCGCCATTACTCAGTCCAGTAATAACCACCTGAGATGGACCTTGCTTTGACAAATCTGCAGCCATAGCATCTAACGCAACATCAGATATGACTCCGCCATCAGGATAAGGTATCCCCAAGAGTTCACATGCTTCCGTTAGATTTGGTGTGACCAGGTCAGCTTCACTCAGAAGCTTTCTCATCTCATGGCACATTTCTTCTGTGTAAGACGAATACAACTTACCATAGTCCCCCATCACGGGATCTATCATAACCATCGTATGATCTTTCTTGAAACGATGAATGAAATCCAGAACGATGCCGATCTGCTCAGCTGAGCCGAGGAATCCAGTGGATATACCGTCAAATTCTAATCCATTTTCTTGCCAGTTATCTATATATTGACGCATCCTGCCGGTATAATCATCAAGGTAATGTGATGGAAATCCAGTATGAACAGATAAAATCGCCGTAGGAAGTGGACATGCCTGTACCTTCAATGCCGATATAAGCGGCAATTCAACCGCAATAGAGCAACGTCCAAAACCTGTCAAATCATTTACTAGTGCTATCCTCTTCTGTCTGTGCAAAAACAGTCACTCCTTATTGGGAGAGATAACCGGTATCCTGGCACATATAACAGCCATGCATATGAGCATACATACCAAGGCAGCAAGAAGCCCAAAATATCCATTCGTGGTAATGCCGTCGACAATATATCCAACGAAGCTGCAGGATGCAACGACCAGCACATATGGTATTTGGGTGCTAACGTGATCTATATGATGACATTGTGCTCCTGCTGATGCCAAAATAGTCGTATCCGATATAGGTGATGCATGGTCTCCGCATACAGCTCCCGAAAGGATCGCCGCTACGCAGACGACAAGGAGCGCGCCTGCAGAGTCACCGACAATCGCTATAGCAATAGGTATCAGTATACCAAACGTTCCCCAGGATGTGCCAGTCGCAAATGCAAGCCCAGCACCAACGAGGAAAAATATTGCTGGCAAGAACATCATGATACCGCCATTTGCACTGACGATCTGCCCGACATAGCCGCCAAGATTAAGATACTTGTCGCTCTCAATGCCAGAAAGCGTCCATGCAAGGCAGAGTATGAATATAGCTGGTACCATTGCTTTGAATCCCTGTATGAAACTTCCACAGAATTCTTCAAACGTGATAACTTTTCGTGGAAGATACAGGCATGCCGTAAACACAAAAGCTATAAAAGAACCAAGCACAAGGGATTTTGCTGAGTCGCAATCAGCAAATGCTTTTGCTATGGTCTTACCCTCATTGATACCGCCCGTATAAAGCATACCATATACGCATGCGACAATAAGAACGATGAGCGGAAGCAGCAAGTCGCATATCTTTCCATTGCCGCTCACTGTGTCATCCTGTACATCGCGATATTCCGGTGGAATACGTATATCATCGTTGCTGGCGTGTACTGCCTTTCCCATTTCGGAAAAGTCGCGTTCAGACCAAATGATGAACAACATGAACAAAATCGTCATAATGGCATATAGATTCACCGGTATCGTCTGTAAGAAAAGAGCGAACCCGTCTATGCTGCTGTTCTCAGGCAATGATGATCCAACTGCTGCTGCCCAGCTTGATACTGGCGCCAATATGCAGACAGGCGCTGCAGTCGAGTCGATGACATACGCCAATTTCTCACGTGCGATATTGAATTTATCTGTCACTGGACGCATAACCGTGCCAACAGTCAAGCAGTTGAAATAATCATCTATGAATATGACTATTCCGAGGAGCGATGTGACGAGCAGTGCGCTCCTTCTGCCTTTTATGATTTTTGCCGCCCAGGCACCATATGCTCTCGTAGCTCCTGACCTGGTAATCGCAGCGACAAGAATACCTAAGATCACGAGAAAAACTAAAATATTTACATTAGAACCCACTTTCTCTTCCATCACTCCGAAGAGCGTCAAGATTGATCCTATAGGTTCAAATCCGCTGAACAGTAATGCACCGACGCATATGCCGACAAGCAGCGACATGTAGACTTCCTTCGTCCATAAAGCAAGGATGATCGTTATGACCGGAGGAAGGATAGACCAGGCTGTTTGTGCCATAGAAATACCCGCTTTCCTTATTATCAATAGATTATTACATACGACTGCGTTTAATTATATATCAAGAACCTTATTTTCGCAATCTTATTCTATGATTTTTATAGCATATTTTTTATATCATATATGTATACAAGATATCATAATAAAAACCACCACAAAGGGTGGTTCTTATACAGCACTGATTACTTGTTAAGTACAGAGAAATCGACACGCTTTGCATCGACGATTCCATCCAATGCGACGACCTTACGCATTACATTCTTAGATGCAGGACTATCGAGTGTCAGAACCATGAGGTTTGTCCCCTCCCTGGATGTCTTACCGACTTCCATGCTGGAAATATTGATCCCCTCCTGACCTAGAAGCGTTCCCACAGTACCGATGATACCTGGACGGTTTTCATGCGGGCATACCATGAGCTCTGCATGCGGATCTACGTCAACTCGGAAATCATTGATATCGACGATACGACCCTGTTCGCCGAACAGGGCACCCTTTATGATGATGCTGTCCTTATCCGTGTTCACGCGAACAGAAATAAGGCTGTCAAAGCCTGCAGGCTTTTTCGCATTCTTCGTTTCCTTTACATCTATATTGCGCTCATCCGCAAGCCCTGGAGCATTGACATAGTTTACATTCGTCTCCAAGACAGGGCTCAGTATACCTTTAAGCACCGCCATCGTGACCATACGCGTATCTGCTTCAGTAATCTTGCCATCATACTCCGCCTCAACCTGACGTACAGCACCATCTGAAAGATCCTGTGCCATGACGCCGAGCCTTTCGGCGAGACTCAAATACGGGCGTATCATACTCATAGCCTTCGCAGATACAGGCGGCATGTTGACAGCTGTCGAGACCGGTTGCCCAGACAGAGCAGCTTTTATGCCATGCGCAACATCAAGTGATACACCAATCTGAGCCTCAACAGTAGATGCCCCCAGATGCGGCGTCAGGACAACATGATCCAGGCCGCGCAAAGGATTGTCCGTAGGAGGTTCCTTCGTGTACACATCAATTGCAGCTCCTGCAACCTTACCGCTCTTTACCGCGTCCGCAAGATCCTGCTCATTGATGATTCCGCCACGAGCGCAGTTTATGAGACGTACGCCATCCTTCATCTTAGCGATATTATCCTTATTGATCATATCACGCGTCTCATCATTTATCGGCATATGTACCGTGATAAAATCAGACTTCTCTATCAGTTCATCGAGCGAAACGACCTTTACATCTAATGCCTTAGCACGTTCTTCATTGAGGTACGGATCGTAGCCAATCACATCCATATCGAATGCCATGGCACGCTTCGCTACTCCGCTACCGATACGTCCCATGCCAATGATTCCCAATGTCTTACCGCGAAGCTCGACGCCCGTATACTTCTTACGGTTCCACTCACCCTTCTGCGTCGTTTCATTTGCAATAGGTATATTGCGACTCATAGATAGCATCATCGCCATCGTGTGCTCTGTTGCTGCTATGGTATTGCCACCAGGGGAATTTATGACGATAATGCCTTTTGCCGTTGCAGCAGGTATATCTATATTGTCAACTCCAACGCCAGCGCGACCGATTATCTTCAGATTCTCCGCCCTATCAATAACTTCTTTCGTGATTTTAGAAGCAGAGCGTACAATAATCGCGTCATACTGTGGTATGATTTCAAGCAATTCCTCGGCTGGAAGCTTGTCCTTCACATCAACTTCAAAATCTTTCTGAAGGAGCTCTATACCCTTTTTTGCTATACCGTCTGCTGCCAATATTTTCATTAATGATTCTTCCTTTCAAATAAACATCGTGGCCTTACTACACTTATCCTGAATACAAGCTCATTTCTGCACCATTCAGGCATAGCAATCAATAAGATATAAGCCACCTGATTGTCAAGTTTACATACGAATATTATATTGAATGCGCAAAAGAACGTCAAGTGTGTACGTCAAAAAAACATTTTTATCTTTTCACTTGACCGCAAATTCTATAAGCGGTAAAATATTCACATGCTATAAACCATCGTATGGCTGTTATATCTTATTAATGTACAGCCATAAAGAGGAGGTCATTTCTTTGGAAGCAAACCGTATATACAACTTCAATCCAGGTCCGGCCATGATGCCACTTCCTGTGTTGAAAGAAGCCCAGACAGAGTTCCTGAACTTTCATAATACTGGAATGTCTATAATTGAAATCAGTCATCGTTCACCTGCATACGAAGAGGTACATAATAAAGCAAAGTCCGATATTCTAGAGCTTATGGGGCTCGGCGATGATTACGAAGTGCTGTTCATACAGGGTGGTGCAAGCCTGCAGTTCACCATGCTTGCACAGAACTTTGCTACTAAGGAACATCCGGGAAGCTATGTTCTCTCTGGCAGCTTTGCTTCAAAAGCGTACAAAGAGGCTGAAATACTCGGTATCGGCAAGGTAGCTGCATCAAGCAAAGAAGATGACTTCAGGCATGTGCCGACTCAGGACGAGATCAAGCTGGATCCCTCATCTGCGTATCTGCACGTTTGCTACAACAATACGATATACGGCACTGAATACCACTACGTACCTGAGACAGGCAATGTGCCACTTATAGCTGACATGTCTTCGGATATGCTCTCACGCCCTGTCGACTTCAGCAAGTTCAGCTTCATATATGCCGGCGTACAAAAGAACCTCGGCCCTGCAGGCGTCACGCTCGTAGTCGCAAAGAAGTCATTCATTGAGCACAGCCCTGAAAGCCTTCCGACGATGCTGCGCTATGATACCTTCTTAAAGAAGAATTCACTCTATAACACGCCTCCGGCTTTCTGCATATACATGGTTGGCAAGGTCGCCGCATGGATAAAGGAACAGGGCGGGCTTACAGAAATGGCTGCCCGCAACAAGAAGAAGGCTGCTCTCCTGTATGAAGCCATCGACAGCAGCAACGGTTTCTATAAAGGACATGCAGAAAAGAACAGCCGTTCCTTCATGAATGTCACATTCAGACTTCCGAATGAAGAACTCGAAAAGAAGTTCGTCGCAGAAGCAGCTGAGAATGGACTGGGCGGAGTAAAGGGACATCGTTCTGTCGGCGGTATGCGTGCATCCATATATAACGCTATGCCGTATGAGGGTGTTGAAAAGCTCGCTGACTTTATGGCAAAGTTCAGAAAATCAAACATCTAGTCTCACTTAAAAAGGGCGATCATATCTTAATGATATGATCGCCCTTTTTTATTTTCCGGTCGTTATTCGTGCTTCGAACATGCGGTTCCAAGGAAAAGTAACTTTTATATTCGTAAGTTCATTCATGGGCGGAAGGTTCTCCAATGCGAAGTCATTGATCATCCTGTCAGCTCTCGCCTCTATACCTACCGTCTTATCATCGAGGCTGGCATATGCTCCAGATCCCCGAAGCCATCCGAGTTGCCTCCCAATGATTGTGCGCACATTGGACTGATATGCCCAATCATCGAGATATCTCCTGAGCAGGAGCTGATCACGTGCATCATCAGTCATCCTGTTAGCAAGTATTCCCTCGCCCAACACGAATCCTGTACTATTAGTGGCTGTATTCCAGCCGGCATATGCGCGGAGCTTGAATAGCAGGTTCCTCTGCTTCAGCTGCTCCATGAGTGCATTATCTGCACCATTAGCGAATGCGACATCTGCTATACCTACCGGATAACCTGCTGCCACATATTCTGATACGATATCAGCAAAATATCCAGTGCCATCACGCGGTGTACCATCATTATCACGGTTATTGGCTTCGCCGGTAACGCCATTCGGATTCGTATTAACCGCCAAAACGAATTCCGCCTTTTCCGGAGCATCTACGAGCATACCACCGGCTGCAACAACGGCAGCACGAATAGAATCTCCGAGCCTCTCATCCGAATATGAAGGCACCGTATTCGGTCCGCGTCCCCAGTTGTAGCGAACGAACACAAACGGCATTTTCCTTTCCACATCATTTACAGCGCGTGCCAAAAGCAACAGTCCGATTTCATCGATTCCAGCCATAGATTGAAATTTCGTCTGAGGCAAGCCCTTACCGTAGGTGAGCAGTTCACGACTTTCCTTATGAGTCTGCGAGTATGGTGCATTATCGTCACGTCCAAGTATGAAATAATTGAACGTACCTTTTCTCACCTGATCTATCAAGGTCTTATTCGCCTTGAAATTCTTTGACCTACGGCTCATCCAGTCATCAATTGCATCCTTCGGGATCAACTGCTGCAAGAAAGCGAATTCCTTCTGTTCACGTTTTGTGAGCTTGTCGGTTTCCTTCTTATCAGATAATGCTGTGTAGCGGAATATGTCGCTGCCATACTTTTGATAATAATCCGGCTCCTCAGATCCAGACGCCTCTGCCGATCGTGGCGTACGCATAATTGAGCTGAAAACATAGAGTCTCAGCTTCGGATGTGCTCTACGCAGCGCCTCGAACTTTGCTGCGCGTGATAGAACTTTCTCCTCTGCTACCTGATGTTTCCTAGACCCGACCAAGCTTCCATATAGCATGGAATCCGATGATATAACTGCCGCGTCAACATTCGCGATATTATCATCGACCCACTTCCAAAGCAGATCTGCATGCCCGAGATCGTCCCTGCCGCCCAGTATTTTATCCGGCGGGACCATAACATCATATCCAAGCTTCTCAACGACCTCAGCCGTCTGCTCATCAGATATGGGTCTGTTATCGTGAGGCACAAAAAGTATCCGACCTTTATTGGCAGGCTGTACGTCCTTCGCACTTTTAGCTGAGACCTGAGGCACCAGAATCACAGCCACGGAAAGCACTGCTACCAAGAATGTGAATATCTTCTTCAAAAAATCTTCCTTCCAAAAACCATCAGAGAATCATACCTATCAATGCCGCGCGCACATCAGATGGTATATCAAGACGTGTTTCAAAATCCAGATATCCATCATGCGGCGTCACGCTCTTTATTCGTACCATGTCTATCAATCTATGTCCCATGAACGATCTTTGTCCAGCTTCGGATTCCTCGAGCAGTTTTCTGAAGTCGCATGTCACAGTATTATGATGGATATTGACCGGTATATCTTCAGATATCTCGAATTTACCGAACATACGCTGTGCCATAGACAATGATATACGTGAGAATACCCAGGAAGCAAGACCATGATCTTCGAGTTCTCGTTCGCGCACGTGATATTCTATGACAGATTCATCAGTATTATGCACACATCGTTCGATTTCACCGGACAGTTCTATTCTCCCAGCTCTTACCGTATCAGCATGTATTTCCAATCTCCCGTTTTCCTTTGATGTGATCGTAAGAGACTTTATCCGCTCATTGCCCTCAACATTGTGGCTTAGCGCTTCATTGATAGTCTCATCCGGAACGGCAAGATGTCCGCGTAAAAGCTCCGCGATCGATTCTCTGCTCCATGTTTCCCTTAATATATCTGCTGCCGTAGACGTCATGCTTACGGTCTCAACGGCAACGTCAACGGGTGGCAAAGCTACAGGCATCATTGATCTGTTCCCTTCTCTTCCTGCTCCTTCGAAGCGCGGATATCCTGCCAGAGATCTCTTGCCCTATCATATGTCTGGCGGTCGTTCACCCTCAGATCATTATCGCTCATTATGCGGCTGAGGTACTGTGTCGCATGTTCCAAATCACCGAGACGGTAATATATAGCACCAATGATATACATGACTGTATTATCCGTCATCCCGCCTATTGGATAACGCTCCTCAGCCAGTGACTCATCGTATAGCTTCACTGCCTCCTGCATGAAGGCGGTTTCCTTCTCCTTCTCGCCCGACTCACGGAAAAGCCATGCTAGTCCGAGATTAAGTCCTGCACGATGTGCCTTAGATGAACCTATGTACTCTGCGTAGAATATAGCAAGCTTAAATGCGGCTACAGCATCTGCATGGCTGCGCTCTTCATGAAACTCGAATCCCACATGCCTACTTGAAAGGAACTCACTCAGCTTTGCTTTATTCCTCTCAGGCATATACCCCAAAAAGTGACTTTCGTCCTCAGCATAACCACAATGCTCGCATACCCATATACGATAGTAATAAGGGTTGAACTCCTGATAATGTACACAGAAATCCTCATCTGTATGATCGACTATAATACGGGATTTCGTCTTGACGATCCGCGTAGTCTCCCCGCACACTGGGCACTTCTTTTCGACAACAAAAGTGTATTTATCATTCCCCATACTTTTCATCATCCTTTGTTAATCTGACCAAGCTTCCGTATGGAAGCATAACACAAAAGAATTAAAATGTGAAGTGAAAAAGGGTGCTATCTAACCCGCACCCTTCATGACTATATTCTCATCTCACTCTCTGTCATATTTCTTGCACAATGATTTAAGCCATTCAGCAATATCATCTGTCATCAGGTCTTCCTTGAGGCACCATTTCCAATTGATACCTACTGTGGCAGGGGTATTCATACGACTTTGCGCATCCAGCCCCAAAACATCCTGCATAGGTATAACAGCAAGTCTGGAATTCATGCTGTATGCATACGAGATGAGTTTTTTTGTCACATCACGCGGATCATGCATATCAGCATGCAGCATTGCCGCTATCCCCGCTGCGGTCGCATCATCTATGTCCTGAGTAAACCAGCCGACCGTCGTATTGTTATCATGTGTCCCAGTATAGACGATACTATTCTCCGGAGTCGCCGCACCGACACGTTTCATCTCATTGAAGTGCAGCATGAAATGCAGTACCTTCATGCCTGGGAAACCGCATTCATCCTTCAGCTTTTCAACTTCGTCAGTTATTATGCCCAGGTCCTCAGCGACTATCGGCAGTTTACCAACTGTCGCCTGAATCTCATCAAAGAATTTCTTACCTGGGCCTTTTACCCATCGACCGTTGATTGCCGTCTTGGCCTTACCATCTATCTCCCAATAGGATTCAAATCCGCGGAAATGGTCAACACGTACGATATCTACAAGCTCATACAGCTTAGTAAAACGCTGTTTCCACCACATGTACCCGTCTTTCTTCATTACATCCCAGTTGTATTGAGGATTGCCCCAAAGCTGCCCGGTAGCACTGAAATAATCTGGCGGAACCCCCGAAACGGTCTTTGCTGTACCATCGGGATTCAGCATGAAAGATTCCTGATGTGCCCATACGTCCGCGCTGTCCTGTGCGATAAATATCGGCATGTCCCCCATGAGCTTCACATCATTCTTATTCGCATACTCATGCAGCTCTTCCCACTGAGTGAAGAATACGAACTGCTCGAATTTGATGAAGCCGATATCCTCACTATTCTGCTCCCTAGCGCGTTCCAATACCTTCTTGTCGCGATCCCGCACTTTTTCTGGCCACTCCATCCAGCACTTGCCCTTATTATCGGCTTTCAGTGACTCAAACAAGGCGAAATCATCCAGCCAGTAGGACTCTATATCGCAAAAATTCCTGAATTCGTTGGATGTATCCATGCCCTTCTGCACAAAGTTCTGATAAGCTTTCTTTAGAGCCTTTTCCTTGAAATTCCATGCACGCTCAAAGTCTACGAATGAGCTGTGCGCTATAAACGTCACACGTACATCCTTATCATGAAGCAGTCCGTTTTCGACAAGCTTATCAAGTGATATCAGCATGGGATTACCAGCAAATGCTGATGAAGACTGATACGGTGAATACGTAAACATCACGGGGCCAAGTGGAAGCATCTGCCATACATGCTGGTCTGCGCGCTTCAGGAAGTCAACGAATTTAAATGCTGTTTTTCCTATATCCCCTATGCCATATTTAGATGGAAGAGATGTAGGATGAAGCAGGATACCAGCTTCTCTGCGGAATCTATGCTTTGGCTTTTCAAGCTGCCATATCTGACAGCCTAGTGGTGGCAATTGCAGCCTTACTTTGCCATGTTCCACTTTCAGTTTCTCATCTGTTTTGAACGGATTCATGAATTCACCATCCGCAAAATCAGATACGACCACCTCTCCAGTGCGCTCGGATTTCTCACTGCGGTTAATGGCTATGATGAATGCTTCATCCATCCCAGCCTCTCCGAATACATCCTCCCCACCGCGTATGATCCTGGCATAGGAGAGGACATCTCCATCGCCGACTATCGGCAAGATCTCGCCTGTCTGCAATGCTGGATGCTCATTGCGGAGCCGGATAAGCTTTTCGTACCAATTCCTTATATAGGTATCGCCATGTTCCCAGTTATATGGAGCACGGTTGGATGGATCCTTGAAGCCCTGCATGCCTATCTCATCGCCATAATATACACATGGGACACCAGGATATGTCATCTGCCACATCACAGCCATGCGCAGGCGCGCCACGCCGAGATTATAATGATCATCATCGAGGCGATATTTCGACTGCTGTATTGCCGGCATCCCATCATAGTACGGTGCCTCTCCCAAAAGCGTCAGTATCCTCTGTACATCATGGCTGCCAAGCAGGTTCATCATGGCATAGAAGTTCTGCTTTGGATAATTCTCACGCAAGCTCTCGAGACGACGCATTGCCATCCTGCCATCGCAGCCGCCAAGCAAGAAATCCAATACGATCTGTCGGAAAGGATAATTCATAGCGGAATCTATTTCATGTCCACACAGGTATTCGCGCGATGTACCATAGCTGACTTTATTCGATGCATCCTCCCATACTTCGCCGATGAGAACAGCGTCCGGATCTGTCTTTTTCATCTCCTTAAAGAAGGCCTGAGAAAACTGACCTGGGAGCTCATCTATGACATCAAGTCGCCATCCGCTGATACCAGCCTTCATCCAATGATGCAATACACTGTCCTTGTTCCGTATGATGAAATCCATATACGAAGGTGTCGTCTCCTTGACATCTGGCAATGTGGAGAAGTTCCACCAGCTTTCATACTCATCCGGATAATTACGGAAATTATACCATCCATAGTATGGTGAGTCCTGTGAATTATATGCACCAACAGAATCATACTCGCCATTTCGATTGAAGTAAACGCTGTTGCTTCCAGTATGGCTAAATACACCATCGATGATGATACGTATACCCATGCTGCGCGCTTCATCACAAAGCTTTTTGAAGCCTTCCTCGTCTCCAAGTATCGGATCGATCTTCATATAATCACCGGTATCATAATGGTGATTACTCTCGGATTCAAACACAGGATTAAGGTATATAACAGATATCCCCAGATTCTTGAGATATCCAAGCTTGCTCCGTATTCCCTCCAGGTTGCCGCCAAAGAAATCATATGCAACGATTTCCTTTGTATCTACATCCTTATAGTAGAAAGGCATGTCATTCCAATCAGCATGTATTACTGCACCATGCTTTTTTACAAGCTTATCGCCCTTACGGCAGAAACGATCCGGGAATATCTGATACATTACGGAATGCTTGAACCAATCTGGCGTTTTAGCACCTTTATCATACACCGTGATTTGGAACGATGATGGTACGTTGTCGCAGAGTATCCCCATACCACCAAGGTTATCAGTACTATTGCCATAAAACTGCGTTCCAGAAGGAGAAGATATGATAAAATAATACCAGACCAGACATCCACGTTCCGGCAGCTGTACATCCGCAAAATAATATCTCTCTGGTGCATCAATAGGCTCATTCGCATGCATGTTCACCAGTTTCTCGCCATCATGCTGCGACCACGTCCTGAGCAGTATGCTCAGCGTCTCGCGTGTCTTTACTTGAATGCCTATCCTTATAATGCTTCCCGCCTCTGCTGCGCCTACAGGGCTGCGGTAGTATATCTGCCGTGAGTCATGCTCTATTTCGCCAGGTTTCGGCATAAAGCATCAGCCTCCTTCAAGATAAAAGCCCGGCTTTGCCGGGCTTTATAAACATCAAGAACAAACGTTTTACGTCCAGATCAATCCTTCTTTGCCAGAAGTTTTTCATACAGGGCTATATATTCCTTCGCCGAGTTCTTCCAGCTGTAATCTGACTTCATCGCATTCCTTACGATTTCCTTCCATATAGTGATATCCTTACGGATAGAGATGGCTTTTTTTATCGTAAACAGCAGTTCATGAGCATTGTAGTTGTGGAATAAGAAGCCATTTCCCTTTCCCGTATACTTATCGAAAGGTATCACCGTATCCTTCAGTCCGCCAGTCTCACGAACAATCGGTACAGATCCATATCTTAGCGCGATAAGCTGTCCTATACCGCAAGGTTCATAGTTGGACGGCATGATGAATATGCTGCTGCCAGCGTATATCTTCTGTGCAAGTTCATTAGAAAAGCGTATATTTGCTGAAACCTTCCCTGGGAATCGGTACTCCAGTCCCTTGAACCAATCCTCATACACCTTGTCTCCGGTGCCTAGCATGACGAACTGCACATCCTCATGCTCCAATAACTCATCCATGATGCGCACGATGAGATCCATTCCCTTCGGCGCTACGAGCCTCGATACAAGCGCAATGACAGGCGTTGTCCGACTCACTGGCAGGTGAAGTTCCTTCTGAAGTGCCGTTTTGTTATCAATCTTATACTCAGGCGCATCAGCATCGTATGTCTTGAATATATTCTTATCCGTGCTCGGATTGTATACATCATAGTCTATTCCGTTGATTATGCCAAACAACGCGCCTTCATCCTGACGCTTACGCAGCAATCCATCCAATCTTTCCCCAAAGTACTCATACTGTACTTCCTGCGCATACGTCTTGCTTACCGTCGACACGTAGTCTGAATAAATGATAGCACCCTTCATGAAGTTTACTGCATCATAGAATTCAAGATCTCCGTTTGTAAAGTATTTCCAATCCAACCCAAGGACATCATCCATAATATTCTTCGGGAACACGCCCTGATATTTTAGATTATGTATGGTAAAGATGGTACGTATCTTATCATAGCGCTCATCACCCATATGCTCGAGCTTCAGCAATACATTCACTAGTGCCGCATGCCAGTCATTGGAATGTATGATATCCGGCCAAAAATCCATTTCCGGCAAAAGGTCAAGCACAGCTCTGCAGAAGAAGGAAAATCTTTCCGCATCATCACCGTATCCATATAAGCCTTCACGATGGAAGTAATCTTCATTATCAACGAAATAGTATGTGACACCACCAGATTCAATTGAATCCAATCCCACATATTTCTTTCGCCATGCCACATTGAGCTCACCGTCGTAGATATGTTTCATCTTATTGCGATAGGCTTCAGGTATATTACTATACTTAGGCATGATTACACGTATATCTACGCCCTTCTTTTTCAGGGCCTGCGGCAACGAGCCAGCTACATCTGCCAGTCCACCAGTCTTCACGAATGGAACAGCCTCTGACGCTACATACAGTATCTTCATACTAGCACATCCTTCCACGATGGAATCACATTCCGTATATAATCGATACATAAATTT
This sequence comes from uncultured Veillonellaceae bacterium, assembly GCA_900315615.1. Classification (GTDB taxonomy): domain Bacteria; phylum Bacillota; class Negativicutes; order Selenomonadales; family Selenomonadaceae; genus RUG114. The sequence goes on from OMZT01000071.1 coordinate 25,331, forward strand.
ACTATTTGATAGCCGTGCTTCTGTCTGTTTTCCTATGCGTTGCCCGCTTCGCAGGGCTTTTTCGCTTACTAACGGACTTCTTTCTTGCTCCAGCAGCTTTAACGGCTCTTTTCTTACCAGCAGTTTCTTTATTAACGTTTCCTGCAGCTGTATTTTCCTGGGATACTGTTATTGGTTTTCCAGTCACAGCAATCCCTTTCTTAGCTTCCAACTTTTTATCAGCAGCACCAGTATCACGCAATTGGGCATCATTCTCGATACCATTACTAGATTCATTCATGTCAGGTATCCCCAAGCCATCCTGAAGCCTCAGATATATCGTTGCAAGAGGTGGCAATGTCAGGTTGATAGACTGACTACGGTCATGCATCGGGATATTCTCAGACACTATAGAACCTTCATTTCGTATGCCAGATCCTCCGAATTCCTCCAAGTCACTGTTGAATACTTCTAGATATATCCCCTTCTTTGGTACCCCAATACGATAACCATGCCTTGCCTCAGGCGTGAAATTGCATACAGCTATGATGAAATTTTTGCTGTCCTCTGCCTTACGGACAAATGTTACAACACTGTTATCATTATCATCTGGCGCTATCCATTCAAAGCCATTCCAGTCGAAGTCGACCTGCCAAAATGGTTTATTTTCGCAATAGAACTTATTAAGCGCCGCAGAATAAGCAAGCATCTTCTTGTGCATCGGATATTCATTGACGAGATGCCAGTCCAGACCATCATCGAAATTCCATTCGATGAATTGACCGAACTCATCGCCCATAAATAATAATTTCTTACCGGGATGAGCCATCCAATATCCATAGAATCCGCGAAGGCCAGCAAATTTCTGCCAGTAATCGCCAGGAAGCTTACTGATCATCGAGCATTTACCATGTACGACCTCATCATGAGAAAGAGGCAATACGAAATTCTCACTGAAAGCATACATGAACGAAAAGGTGACTTTATCATGGTTCCATTTCCTATATATGGGATCGAGGCTGATATAATCGAGCATGTCATTCATCCAGCCCATATTCCATTTATAGTTGAAACCCATGCCGCCCATATCCACAGGTCTTGAAATCAGCGGCCATGCTGTAGACTCCTCAGCAATCATCAATGCGTCCGGATGATATCTGAATACCGTCGTATTCAGCTTCTTGAGGAAATCTATAGCCTCCAGATTGCCGATATCACCATATTTATTGGGAGTCCATTCGCCGTCCTTCCTGCCATAGTTCAGGTAAAGCATATTAGCAACGGCGTCGATTCTCAGACCATCTATATGGAACTCCTCGAGCCAGAACATCGCATTAGATATCAGGAAGCTCTGTACCTCTGTGCGTCCGTAATCGAAATTAGTTGTGCCCCATTCCCAATTCTCTGAGCGCTGTTCATTATCAGATTCGTACAGATTTTGCCCATCAAAGCGTCTTAATCCCTGCTCATCTTTGCAGAAATGTCCAGGCACCCAGTCCATAATCACCGCTATACCATTCTCATGTGCCTTTTCAACGAAGTCCCTGAATTCGTCCGGCGTACCATAACGGCTGGTAACGGCATAATACCCGGTAGCCTGATATCCCCATGACCCATCATATGGATGCTCACACATAGGCATAAGCTCTATATGCGTATAATGCATTTTCTTCACATATGGTATCAGCTGCTCTCCGAGCTCTTTATATGAAAGATATCCTCCGTTATCATCCCTACGCCATGATCCGGCATGCACCTCATATATAAGCATTGGATGGCTGTAGGAAGGCTCTTTCTTTTTCCTATCACTCCAGTCCTGATCATGCCACTCATAACGACCAAGATCATATATGCGCGACGCCGTAGCAGGCTTTTTTTCCGCATAAAATCCATACGGATCTGCCTTCATGATATACGAGCCGCCATCTTGAGGTTCTATAGCGTACTTATATATTGCACCATCCTCAATATCAGGAACGAACCGCACCCAGATTTCGCCATCACCTATTTTTTCCATTGGGTCACGCTTCGCATCCCAATCATTGAAGTCTCCAACCACACTAATAGATACAGCATGAGGAGCCCACACCGCGAATCTTACCCCTCTGATACCATCTTGCTCAATGAAATGCGCACCGAGCATCTCATATGCATGAAAATTAGTTCCCTGATGATATAGATACAGATCAAACTCGCTCATATCCGATATTGTCATGTGTGGATTCCCCCTTCATGTCCTTTTTCAAGAGATAACGATTGGCTTCAAATCCCAAATATCTCTTGCATATTCACTGATTGTGCGATCAGATGAGAACTTACCTGAATTAGCAATATTTATTGCGGATGCACTGAGCCAACGATACGGATCCTTATATATCTTGTATACCTGGACACGTGCCCTATCATATGCACCAAAATCCTTCAGTATGAAGAATTCATCATTGCTCTGAAGCAGATAATCGTACAGCGAACGGAAATCACCATATGTGCCATCTACAAGCTTATCCATAACGAGCTTAGAATCCTTATCTCTCTGATACTGATCCCATGCCGAATAAGCACCGGTAGCATAATATGCTAGCACCTCTGCCGCTGTAAGACCGAATATCACACAGTTTTCCTGACCGACAGCATCACATATCTCGACGTTTGCACCGTCAAGCGTACCGAGCGTGATAGCACCATTCATCATGAACTTCATACATCCAGTACCAGAAGCTTCTTTGCTGGCTGTGGAGATCTGCTCACTGACATCGGCAGCTGGATACGTCATCTCGCCAATAGAAACACCGAAGTTCTCAATGAATACGACACGCATGTATTTGTTCACATCTGGGTCATTATTGACCTTATCCGCAACAGCATTGATGAGTCGTATCGTCTCTTTCGCAATGAAATATCCAGGAGCTGCCTTACCTCCAAAGAAGTACGTCGTAGGCGTCATATGATACATAGAATCTGTCTTTATGTGATCATACTGCCACATGATGTGCATAATGTTCATAAGCTGGCGCTTATACGAATGTATGCGCTTCACCTGTATGTCGAACATGCTCTTTGGATCGACCTTTATACCCTGTTTACGCTCTATGAAGTTCGCCAGTGCTTCTTTCCTTATCTGCTTGACTTTCCTCAGGTTGTCCAGGAATGGACGATCATCTACGAAATTATTCAGCAGGATCAGATTCTCTGGTTTCCTATGCCATTTACCACCGATCGTATCATCAATCAGTTTGGCAAGCTCCGGATTTGAGCCAATAAGCCAGCGGCGATGCGTGATACCATTCGTCTTATTATTGAATTTACCAGGATAATATTCATTGAAATATTTCATCGTGGTCGTCTTCAATATATTGGAATGAATCTTAGCAACACCATTTACGCTATGAGATCCGACGACGGCCAATCTAGCCATATGTACATTGCCATCCTGTATGATTGACAGTTCACGAACCATCTGCTCATTTTCAGGGTAACGTTCCCTAACATTGATGAGATGACGCCTATTAATCTCATCTATTATCATATATATACGTGGGAGAAGCGGTTTAAGCATATCTACAGGCCATGTCTCAAGGGCTTCAGGCAGGATCGTATGATTCGTATATCCCACTACGCTCCTAGTGATATCCGCGGCTTCCTCCCATTCAAATCCTTCAACATCCACGAGTATACGCATCAACTCAGCGACGACAAGTGCAGGATGTGTATCATTTATGTGAATAGCGATCTTGTTGCCAAGGTCATGCAGATCCATGCCAGCGCGCTTATAATGCCTAATAATGCTCTGCGTTCCAGCTGATACGAAGAAGTATTCCTGGATCAAGCGCGTCCTGCGACCTTCCCATGTACTATCATTCGGATACAGCCAGTCTGTAATATGGCTCACCACGTCACGATACTTCATGTGCTCATGTATCTGCTCTTGCGTCATCGTTGCAAACTCGGAAAAATCCTCATCCACTTCCGCATTCCAGAGGCGCAGGGTATTCACCGTGTTGTTATGATATCCAACGATTGGGACATCATATGGCACGCCCATGATAGTCGTATACCCCTCGCGGACCAGTTCGAGATCTCCCGAGCCATCGTCCTTCTCACGCATATACGCATTTCCTCCGAAGCGAACCTCAACCGCCTTATCTGGTTTCCTGTACTCCCAGATAAAGCCATTCTTCAACCAGTTATCAGGGATTTCTGCCTGATGTCCATCAACAATCTTCTGTTCAAACAAGCCATATTTATAACGGATACTACAGCCATGTCCTGGAAGTCCAAGCGAAGCCATGGAGTCTATAAAGCAGGCTGCCAGTCTACCAAGGCCGCCATTACCAAGGCCTGCATCCGGTTCTTCCTCTTCCTCTAGCTTCAGATCAATGCCAAGCTCAGAGAGGGCATCACTGAATACATCCCTAAGACCGAGATTTACGAGATTGGAATCCAAGAGACGCCCGAGCAGGAATTCAACAGAGAAATAATACACCTGCTTTACCTGACGCTCCATATAGGCCTTATTCGTTTTTATCCAATTCTTCGTAATGAATTCTTTCAGAGTAGCAGCAATCGTCTGGTATATCTCCTGCTTCGTAAGTTCATCAAGGTCGCGTCCCCACATGATATGTGCCGTAGATACGAACTTATCCTTTATGCTGTTCTTTAAGATTTCACGTTTTTTATTTTCTTTAGCCAACAAAACCACCCTTTCAAAAAACCGCCGCCGGTGCCATATCATGACACCATCACGACGGTTTCATCATCATATAACTACATTCTTAGAGATAATCAAAGGATAATTTGGCGCACCCTTAAGCCATTTATCTGGAGTAATAGTAACATTCTTATCGCATATGACATTCTCTACGATTGAATTGTCCTCGATGTCACACTTCTGCATGATGATGCTATTCTTTATTTTTACGCCTTCTCCCACGTTCACACCGCGGAACAAGATGCTATTTTCGACTTCGCCACGCACAAGACAACCATTGGCTATCAAGGAATTCTTGACCTTTGCAGTATCTTTATACTGTACAGGCACCCCATCCTTTATCTTCGTATATATAGCATTCTTTGATAAGAACAGTTCTTCCCATATCTCTGGGCGAAGCGCATCCATGCTCGCTTTGTAGTAGCTCGGAACCGAATTTATCTGTGCTGCGTAGCCTTCATGCCTATATCCATATATGGTGTATTCGCCCATGCGCCGAACTATACCATCGAGCAGGAAGTCACTGCCACCATGTTCAAAGGCGACCCTAACCATGTCGACGAACGTGCTCTTCTCCGTAAGCATAATCCCGAGGCTCACTTTCGAATCCTCATAGGTGACAGGCTTCATCGCAATATCCTCTACGAGCCCATTCTCCGCCGTCTCCAAGACGATACTATCACCGTCCATTTCTTCTGCCGCGATCGTATATACTGCAGTGATATCGGCATTCGTATTTTGATGGAATCGAAGCATCTTATCAAAATCTATATTGTATATGAAGTTTCCCGTAGTAATAAGCACATACTTCTGCTTACTATGCTCAAAGAAATCCAGGTTATGATAAAAGCTTCTAAGATCCCCTTCATGAGCACCAGACGGATCTTCTACAGCTGGCAGATAGAACAACCCATTATGCCTTAAAGCAAGATCCCAATCCTTTCCAGAGCGCAGATGATCAAGAATCGATCTCGGCTTATTGGGGAGCAACACACCTACATGGTTAATACCAGAATTCACCATACTTGATACCGCGAAATCTATGAGCCTGTAACGGCCCGCAAACGGCACCGATGCCACGGAACGATTCTTACTCAGCTCCTGTACGGCATTCTCCTGATACTGCAGGTTAATAATTCCCATAACACTACTGTTCATTATCATCACTCCGTTCTGCAGAATACCGCTTAACCGACCTGTTTGTCACTGGCTACAGCTGCTGTCACATTCTCGCCTTCCGGAACAACCGTAATAGCTCCTTCACTGCCAACGACCTTGGCATTATCATCTATCTCGCAGTTCTGAGCGACAATCGCATGATCTATAACCGCATTCTCTCCGATATGTGTAAAAGGCATCACAACAGAGTCACGTACAACTGCACCCTTGCCAATCTTTACTCCCTGGAAGATGACCGAATGCTCTACATTGCCAAGGATCATCGATCCTTCGCTGATCATAGAACGCTTAATCTCCGCATCAGGACCCACATAATGCGGCGGAAGCGATGGATTAGACGAATATACGGCCCAATCAGGATCATCGAGCATGAACGGTGGCTCTTCCTGAAGCAGATCCATATTAGCCTGCCACAGGCTCTCGATGGTACCCACATCTTTCCAGTAGCCATCAAAAGCATAAGAATATAGCCGAGCCTTGTCTTCCAGCATCTTAGGTATGATATTCTTACCGAAATCATGGCTTGACATCTCATCTTTAGCGTCTTCCTCAAGATATCTCTTAAGGAAATCCGCATTGAAAATATAAATACCCATAGAAGCGAGGTTGCTCTTAGGCTTAGCCGGCTTCTCCTCGAACTCATTTATACGGCCATCCGGGTCAGTATTCATGATGCCAAACCTTGGTGCTTCTTCCCAAGGAACCTCTATTACCCCGATAGTTGCTTCCGCATGATTCCTCTTGTGATCCTCGAGCATCCATGAATAATCCATCGTATAGATATGATCGCCCGACAGAACCAATACATAGTCAGGATCCATCAAATCGATGAAGTTCAAATTCTGGTATATAGCATCAGCCGTGCCACGATACCAATCTGCTCCCTTCTCCCTCGCATATGGAGGCAGTATAAATACTCCACCATCCTTCTTATCAAGATCCCATGCAGAGCCCGTCCCCAAATAATTATGCAGCTCCAAAGGTCTGTACTGTGTCAGCACCCCGACCTTATCTATTCCCGAGTTCGCACAGTTGCTGAGTGGAAAATCTATTATGCGATATTTCCCTCCGAATGGTACTGCCGGCTTCGCTATCTTCTTTGTAAGAGCACCTAGACGGCTGCCCTGACCGCCAGCAAGTATCATTGCTAAGAATTCTGTCTTGGCCATGATTAAATCCCCCCTGGAGTAAATTAACCACCAGTGTTATCTTCCTATGCAGCATTCATCACTGCAAATTCAAGTCATCACGATATACAAATAGTCTTCTATATACTTGAATATTCTATCAAAAGATTATTTCTCCTGCACGAATCAGTTGATGATTCGTAAAACTTTTGTAAAAATAAAAAAGCAGGACTAGAAACCTATAGCCCTGCATATATAAATCACCTGAAAAAGCAACGATATATCTTGTGGCCTGGATTCATTCACTGTACATTAATATTTAACATGTATACAATTCTATAAAAAAGATGAAAAACCTTTTGCCACATACATATATTTATGTTTAAATGAAAAACAATACGAAAGCCCCAACAGAAAGCATTAGTCCCAATCCTTTCATCATTCCAGCAAGCGGCTTTCCATAATCGCCACAGTAAGCCGCAGCGAAATATCTCAGCTCGTAAATAGAAAATCCCAACGTAAGGAAAACGACTGGAAGATCGGATTCATATATACCATAGCACATAACAAGGACAGCCAGAACTACGGAGCGCAGCTCACCCTTGGACGGCTTATGAATCTCATATTCAGGCTCTGCATCTAGAGGCTCATGCATTGGCGACGGTAAGTCACCATGCTTGCCTATATAACGCATATCATAATCCCCTCTCAAGAATATATGCCGTATTCCTGCGCAGTGATGGAATCATTTCATACATATTCTCACCCGGGCAAGCAGTATTATTAAAGTCCCTATGTCCGACGATCGTAGACTCAGATGGGCGAATCCTGTACAGCTGGCACAACGCTGCCGTAAGCCTTGCTGCACTGTCAAGCTGTGCCTCATTGGGACGCGCAAATTCAAAATTTCCTACGATATTTATTCCTATTGTGTTGCTATTATGACCAAGGCAATGAGCGCCGACTGTATCTCGCGGCCGTCCTCTTTCTATCATACCATTTTTCCTTATGAGATAATGATACCCTATACCCGACCATCCATTTGCCAAATGCCATTCATGTACCTCAGCTGCCGATACATCCCTATCTGTATTTCCAATATGGTGTATGACGATTGCATCTGTAGCTAGGCGGTTCTCCAAGGAACGAAAGCTCAGATTTGTCTCTCTTACCTGTACACCGTATGCCGATGCACGGACGTTAAGCGAAGGAATAAGACATATACCAGCCGCAAGCACGAATGTATTACACAAAAATTCTCTTCTCGTCATGAAGTAATGCCACCCATTCGGAAGGTACCCTTCGTCATCAAATAAAATATCATGAAACCCCCGCCTTCTTGATACACTCGTATACTATTATAGCAGTGAATGGCAACACGTGCAAAGATTATATGTATACAAGGAACAATCCTATCTAGCAATGTGTTTTCAGGAGCCCTTGCTATAGAATTTTTGCGTTTCAGCTGGTAGCGGGATGACACAGAATAACAGAAATTTGTGGGGCCTTTACTCACCGCTTTTTTGCTGTATCTCCTCTTAGCGGACGTGAAAAGAGCCCATTTGACAGAGTTTCTGAAGGCAGGGCAAATGATTTTACCCCTCGGGTGATTCTTTCTTCGCGTATGTGACTCGGCTGGAGGATACTGACGCACCTTTTTGCACACGAAAACGCCCCGCAGAAGTGGTGACCTTTGGGGCGTTTGAAAGGAGGCTTTTGCAGTTACACCTATACCTACACCCGCCGCATCCAGTGTGGACAATAAAATAAGACCAGTCCCCGAACAGATACGAAGATAGGACGGATGCATCCCGGCCGTGAAGCCGTGGAAAACGGGTTTTGTTGGCTTTATGATACACGCGCGGCCGAGTTGTAGTGCGCACTCGGTTGCAGCTCCTGCTCTCTCCGAGGCCGCCCTGGCTGTAGCACCATACTTTTGCAACAAAATATTGTGTCGCCTATCTGGTAATATTTATTGACAAATTGGAAACTGTATATTATGATAACAATTGTTCTTTAGGAGTTTTTTGAGGGGGTACTACTATGAGCACACAAATGGGGGAACGCATAGCCAAGCTGCTGCGCGATAAAAACCTACCGCAGCAGGAACTGGCCAGGCGCATTGGCGTCACCAAGGCGACAGTTTCACGTTATCTGTCCGGGGAGCGCGAGCCCAAGCCGGAAACACTGGCCAATATTGCCACGGCCTTGCACACGACCTCAGACTATCTGCTGGGTATAGAAAAGGAAGGTGAATACAGCCACATCCACATCAAACGGATTATCGCGCGCAACGCCGACCAGATGACGGCCGCAGAAAAGCGCGAACTGATTGCAGCCCTGTTAGGAGATGAATAACTTTGTCTATCCGACTGACCAGTCGCCGGTGCGAGGAAATCAAACGGATTGTCGTCCGCATGTACCGGCGCTACCACATCTACAGTATCCCGATTAACGGCTTTGAACTTGCTGCCAAAATGTGCATTAAAGTCATGCCCTATTCCGCTTTCCCCGCGTCAAAAAGAAAGCTTATGCTTAAACAGAGCAAAGACGGCTTTTCCGTCCTGTTTGACACGGGGAAATGGCACATTTACTACAACGATGATATGCCCTTCGGCCGCATAAACAACACCATTATGCACGAGATAGGGCATATCACCCTCGACCATACAGAAGACAGTGAACTGGCCGAAAAAGAGGTCAACTTCTTTGCCAAGTACGCACTGGTGCCGCCGGTGCTGCTGGAACGCCTCAGCGACCAGTCTGTTGAAAATATTGCTACTGTGTTCGGCGTCAGCCTAGAGGCAGCCTATAACGCCAAACGCTATTACTGGAAATGGCTGCACTTTGGAGGTGAGGCCTATACGCCATATGAGTCGGAAACAATGAAACTGTTTAAAACCGTCGGCTAACGGTGGGGCGCATGGTACGAACGCTACAAATCCCGTGCCATATCGAACGAGAGCGCAAATCATGTACTATAACACAATGTGGATGTCAATCCTTTTTAAACAAGTCAGGGGGTTCTTCCCAACCTGTCCTTAAAGGAGGTATACACTATGACTTCGTATGAAATCCGCAATAACCCGCTATTTTTACGCAACGCTTACTTCTCGGACAACGTCTGGGATATTCCATGTATTGAAAAACAGGATCTCAGCCTGCAGCACGTGAGCCTGATAGCCTACTCCGCGACCAAGGCGCGCGACAGTGCTGAAAATTACCAAAAAGGGGTGCACTTCTTTCTCGACGACTACCGATTCCGCCGCGTGTACACACACCCTGCGGAATCGCTGGGCAGAATCGCGAAATATGCCTTTGCACTGACGCCAGACTCGTCCACCTATACCAACATGCCACGCTGGCGCATAATGGAAAGCGTGGCTCACAGCCGCTGGTGCGGGGCCTACTGGCAGAGTGAAGGCCTGTTGGTCGTCCCGACCGTCAGCTGGGCGAACCCCAACACATACGACCTGCGTTTTGCCGGCTTGCCGCGCGGTGGCGTGGTGGCCGTCAGCACGCTGGGTTGCAAAGCGGCCAAAGGCTCTTTCCTCGCGGGCTATCAGGAAATGTTGCGCCGCCTGCAGCCACGCGCCATTATCTGCTTTGGCAGACCCTTTGCGGAAATGGGTGGGCAGCTGCTCGTAGTCGATTACATCTCACCGCGCAAGGGGGTGGCCTGACATGGGCGGACGTGGCAGCAGCTCCGGAATGAGCGTAAAAGGCCTGCCATACGGCACAGAGTTCAAATCCCTTCTGACCTATGGCAACATCAAATTTGTGGTCTATAAAGGCGGTGAAACCAAATCGCCGATGGAAACCATGACCAAGCGGCGTGTGTACGTCACCCTCGACCAGCAGGGCGAACCAGCATACATCACCTACCACGACGCAAGCAACAAGCGCACAAAACAAATTGACCTGCAGCACGAGCACCAGCACATGCAGCCGCATACACACCACGGCTACTACCACAACGAAAACGACACCAAGAAGGGCGCAGCACGCCCTACAGCCAAGGAAAAGAAGCTTGTACAGCTCGTCAACAAAATATGGAAGGAGCGAAAAAAACGTGTTTGGACCAGATGGCAAGCCCGTCACTAAAATGACCTGGCAGGAATTTACGGCATGGCAGAGCTGGGACGAATTCCCCGAAAGAGCCACCGACCCACCGCTGACACAGGACTGTGTGTTCTGGCTGCGCGGCAGGCAGTACATCATTACCGGCGTTGGCGGCGGCAAAGCTATCCTGACCTACCCGGAGTGGGAAACCGTGGCTGCCAGCAAAAACCTGCTGCAGCTGCTCACGGAGCCCGTATGGCAGGGCAAATCCTTCAAAGACCTACTAACTGAAATCCTTTTCACATAAAACATAACCTCTGCAAGCTGCTACCAACAGATACCCGATGTTCTTCAGTGCAGATAGGGTAGAAAAACGAGGACGAGTCCAGCACCACAAGAAAGAAGGCACAAACCATGCCGCCACCCAGGCCGAAAGCCCGTTACTCACTGCACACAAAAAAGGCAAAATAAAACGGCCTCACGAACCCTTAAATCAACACACCCAGCCCACGGGTCATCACGGCCGGGCGGGGTGCGACCTGCTTAGTTTAT
>OMZT01000174.1 GCA_900315615.1 uncultured Veillonellaceae bacterium
CAGCTATTACTTTCCCTTCAATAAAAAACAAGGCAATGTGTTTCACGTGAAACACATTGCCTTGTTGCTTTTCTATCACCTGTACTCGACCGTCTCCGCGAGTGGCTTACGTCTCTCATGTGTCGGCAGCGGCTTTGCCGTCGGTGCCGCGTAGCCGATATCCATCAGGAGGACAACTTGCTCGTTATCCGGAAGATGAAGGACGTCCTTCGCCTTATCCGGATCAAAGAAATTCATCCAGCACGAATCCACACCCAGATCCGCCGCCTCAAGCGTCATATGCGTCGCGACGATGGCAGCGTCCTCCGCACCGGATGTATACTTACCGCCCGGATATGCGAACACCTCATCCTGATTGACTGCCACCACGAGCACGACAGGCGCATCATAGCGGCATGGCGTAAGCATATCGGCAGCGGCTAATGCCTCGTCAGAGCGCAGTACGTATATTCGCTGCGGCTGATTATTCTTCGCCGTCGGTACGAGTCTCCCCGCCTCCAGTATCTTTTCGAGATCGCCATCAGCGACCTTCTTTGCCGCATCGAATTTCTTGCACGAAAAACGCTTCTTTGCCAGTTCCAGAAAATCCATACAAAGCCCCCCTTTTGGTATATCGTACAAACACATGTACACGGTTCTTATTTCTATACGCGCATCTGCCTTTCCTCCTAGATTTTACGCAGGCGGGCAACGTAAAAAATACTGTAATCCTTATCAGATTTGTGCTACAATAAAGGAAGGAATGTGAATAACACCCTTTAGGGGATCATATATTGGAGGGATTCCATATGCTTAAAAGTATCGGTGTGCTAACGTCCGGCGGAGACAGCCCGGGCATGAATGCCGCTGTCCGCTCCGTCGTGCGTACGGCTATATACTCTGGCGTCGATGTCTGGGGCATATATAACGGCTGGCGTGGACTTCTCGATGAAGATCTGAAGAAGCTCGAGCGCAAGGATGTCGGCGATATCATACAGCGCGGCGGCACGATGCTCGGCACGGCACGTTGCAAGCGGTTCCAAACGGTCGAGGGACGCAAGCTCGCCTATGAGCATATGCAAAAATACGGCATACAGGGTCTCGTCGTCATCGGCGGCGACGGCAGCCTCCGCGGCGCATCAGAGCTCTCTGCAGAGAGTGGCGTCCCCATCGTCGGCCTTCCGGGCACGATCGACAATGACGTCTGGGGCACCGACTACACGATCGGCTGCGATACGGCAGCCAACACCATCATCGATGCCATAAACAAGCTTCGTGATACGGCATCCGCGCACCGCCGTGTCGTCGTGCTTGAGGTCATGGGACATCATTCCGGCTGGCTCGCCATCACGAGCGGCATTGCCGGCGGTGCCGAATACATACTCGTCCCTGAGGAGGAGTACGACATGGACATCATCTGCGATGACATGAAGTACGCCTATAAGCAGGGCAAGCGTTACATACTTGTCGTCGTAGCCGAGGGCGTAGCCTCTGGCATCGAGATAGGCAAGATCATAGAGGAAAAGACGGGTATCGATACGCGCGTCTCCGTGCTCGGGCACATACAGCGCGGTGGCTCGCCTACCGTACAGGATCGTGTGAAGGCGTCGCAGCTCGGCGAGAAAGCCGCCCTCGCACTCATCTCCGGCATGAGTGATGTCGTATTCGGCTTCCAGGCTGACCGCGTCGTCTGCATCAATCTGCATGACGCTGTCAACAACAAGAAGCAGCTCGATCCTGAGTATCTGCGTCTTTCCAAAGAGCTTTTCTGACAATCATATATAACGTCAAAAACAAAAAATGCAGTGCAGCATCAATTTGCTCCTGCATTTTTTTGTTTTTTAGTAAAAAAAGCTTGTATCCCAAAAAATTTTGTACTACAATAAGCGAAAAGAAAAACTGATTTATCAGTTTTCTCTGTATAGATGCCCGCACATTAGCTGTAGGCACTATGGGGCATGGTTTCCCGATAACTGTTCATTCTATAAAAGGCAAGGGTTGTGTTACATGAAAGAATTCCGACTGACTGAACACGAGGTAATGTCTCTGTCCAGCAGGATGCCGACACCATTCATGGTGGCATCCACAGACAAGATCGAGGAGAACTACCGCTTCATGCGGCATCATCTCCCACATGCGGGTATCTACTACGCCATAAAGGCGAATCCCACACCCGCTATCCTGAAGCGGCTGATCGGGCTCGGGGCGCACTTTGATGTCGCCTCAGCCGGTGAGATGGCGCTTCTACACGGCATGGGCGTCGACGGCTCACGCATGATATACGCGAACACCGTCAAGAACATAAGCGGCCTGAAGATGGCTGCAAAGATAGGTCTTAATCGGTTCACCTTCGATGAGGAAACAGAGATCGACAAGATGGCGGCCTATGTACCAGGAGCAGATGTACTGCTGCGCATCAGCGTGCACAACAGCAAGGCAAAGGTCGACTTGAATACGAAGTTCGGCGCACCACCATCAATGGCGTGCGAGCTTCTCATGAAGGCGCGTGATAAAGGGCTGAACCCTATCGGTATCTGCTTTCATGTCGGCAGCCAATCATTTTCGACCGCTGCATATGAGGAGGCTCTTCTCCTCTGCCATGGCATCTTTGACGAGGCGAAGCGTATGGGACTCAACCTGACCGATCTCGATATCGGCGGCGGCTTCCCCGTACCGTCCCTTGACTGCCCGCATGTCGACCCGGCACCGATGATGGATGCCATCGACAGGCAGATCGTCAGGCTGTTCCCGAACACCGCCGTGTGGACAGAGCCAGGCAGATTCATCTGCGGCACCGCCGTGAACCTCGTAGCATCTGTCATAGGAACTCGTTCATATGGTGATGAGCCATGGTATATCATCGATGAGAGCATATACGGCTCATTCTCTGGTATCATGTACGACCATTGGGCTTATCCATTCACCGTATTTGGTCACGGCGAGGTGTGTCCGTCTACATTCGCAGGGCCGACCTGCGATGGTATAGACGTGCTGTATCGCAGCTTCCAGTCACCGCGGCTTTCAATTGGTGATAAGGTACTCGCGACAAATATAGGCGCCTACTCCACCGTCAGTGCAACGCGCTTCAACGGCTTCGAGATTGCGCCGACCGTCATTTGGGAGGAGCAGCCGGAGTGCCTAAGTCGCAAAGATACTGAAAAAAGCTCAGATGAACGCATAAGTGCAGAGGCCATATAATAAAACACCATAAGGCATGTCATGAAAAACGCCATGAACGTACTGTCCATGGCGTTTTTTATGTCATAATCTCACGGTGCTGTAGCCGAAGCTGGTTAGTGGCCGAGCATGCTATCGGCTATCTTCACCGCACGTACACCATCGGACGCATAGGCGTCTGCACCCGCCTCATCTGCGTAGTCCTGCGTAACGGCAGCCCCACCGACCATCACCTTCGCATTGCTGCCTGCTTCACGGAGTGCCGCTATGACTTTGTCGATTTCTGTCATCGTCGTCGTCATGAGCGCCGCTAGTCCCACGATATCGGCATCCTTCTCGATTGCCGCACGCACGATGTCCTCTGTCGGCACGTCCTTCCCTAAGTCCTCGACATGATAGCCAGAGTTCTCCATGAGCGCGGACACGATATTCTTGCCGAGATCGTGCACATCGCCCTTCACCGTCGCGAGCACTACGGTGCCCTTTGTGGCTCCGTCGCCCTGCTTTGGCGGTATGAGCTCCTTTATCGTATCGAACGCGGCGCGCATGGTCTCAGCCGAAAGCAGCACCTGCGGCAAAAATACGCGTCCGGCTCCGAAGTCATCACCTACGACCTGCATAGCAGCCGTAAGCCCATCTGCCGTGACCTCATTCGTATCCATGCCGCTTTCTAGTGCCTGCTTCACGAGCGGGACGATGGCCTCTTTTTCTCCATCTATCACGCATTCTTTGATCTGATCGATCAAAGATCCACCCCTCTGCTGTGTTTTTTTCGCTGCAGGCTCCGGGGCGGTGGCATGTGCCTTGCTGAATGCTATCCCGCGCGGATCCTTGCCGAGCAGTGCCAAAGATGCTGAAAGGACAGACTGCATGTCCTCGTTGTACGGGTTCATGATCGGCGCATCGAGACCTGCCGCAAGAGCCATCGCAAAGAATGTGCTGTTGATGAGCGGACGCGCCGGCAGGCCGAATGAGATATTGGAGAGTCCCATCGTGGACGGCGCACCGATCTCGCTCCGATAGAGGCGCAGCGTCTTCAGTGTCTCATTGGCCGCATTCTCATTCGCCGATACGGTAAGCACGAGCGAATCCAAAAGGAAGCTTTCGCCAGTGATTCCCACTTTATGCGCCTCGCTGATAATGTATTTCTCCGTCTTGACACGCTCCTCTGCCGTACTCGGCACGCCATCTGTCGTGATCGGCAGGCATAGCACGGCGGCACCGTACTTCTTCGCGAGCGGCAGGAATTTTTCTATGCGATCCGGCTCAGCCGTCACGGAGTTCACCAATGCACGTCCAGGATAGATCCTCAGCGCTGCCTCCAGCGTCTTGGCGTCACTCGTATCTATAGCAAGCGGCGTATCCGTGATCTGCGCTATCTCCGTGACGGCCTGCTTCATCGCCGCACACTGGTCGATACCTGCAACGCCCATATTCACATCCAGGACGCCTGCGCCCGCGCGCGTCTGCCCGATGGCTTCCTTCTTGACCGATGCGAAAGAGCCCGCTTTGATATCGGCGGCGAGTTTCTTGCGTCCGGTCGGGTTTATGCGCTCACCGATGAGCTGTGTAGGCAAGTCCTTGCTTATCGTGACGGTCTTTGTCCTGCTCGAAAGACGCAGCCCCTTTGGTGCAATCCTCTCTGGCAGAGGTACTCCCTCTGCGGCATGCTTTATAGCGCGTATATGCTCCGGATTCGAACCACAGCAGCCTCCAATATACGTCGCACCCGCCGCGATGAGCGCTGGCACAAAACGTGCGAAATCTACAGGCGTGAGTGGGAAGACCGTCTCGCCGTCCTTCAGTATAGGCATACCCGCATTCGGCTGGCAAGTGACGGGCACGCTGCACGAAGCCGCTATGCGCTTTACGATCGGCACGAGCTCCTCAGGGTCAAGTGAGCAATTCACGCCGATCGCATCCGCGCCCAGTGCCTCTAGCGTCACAGACGCCGCCTCGGGACTCGTACCCGTCACCGTACGGCCGTCCTCGGTATACGTCATCTGGCAGATGACAGGCAGGTTCGTCACGTCCTTTGCCGCGAGAAGCGCCGCACGCATTTCCTGTATATCGATGCACGTCTCGATGATGATGCAGTCGGCTCCTGCATCGGCGAGCGCCTTCGCCTGACCGCGAAACGCCTCATATGCCTCCTCGAATCCGAGATCCCCGAGCGGCTCTATGAATCTACCCGTAGGGCCAATATCACCGGCGACTTTATGCCCCATCGTGCCCGTCTCGGACTCATACTCCGCTATGGCATCGCGTGCGGCTTTTACCGCGGCCGAATTGATTTCCTCCATGCGGCTGCTCAGCCCATAGTGCTCCAGCTTCAGCGTTGTCGCGCCGAATGTATTCGCCGTCACAAAATCCGAGCCCGCCGCGAGGTACTTCTTATGGATGGCTTTCACCACCTCAGGCTGCTCGACGCTCATGAGATCAGGGCAAGCGCCGGCCTTCAGACCAGCCGCCTGCAGCATCGTTCCCATTGCGCCGTCAAAGATCTTTATCATATATATTCCCCATTTCATTCAGCTCCACGTCAGGCATCTATGCGCCTCCGAGGTTTTTTGTTTACATTGTAACACAAACAAAAAGCCGCCGCCATTGCAAATGTGACAGCAGCCAAAAATAGAGAAGATCGTATATTCGCGTCAAGGATCTTCACGCATTTGTAACAGGACACGTATGCGGCTGATTTATCAGTGCACGAGCACTATCTCGTAGAATAGCAGCAAGATGAACAAAAGCCCCAGATTCGCCGCCGTAAAGCTCCTGAGGTACGCCGCTGGTATACTGTGACGTGCGCCGCTATATGCCTTGAACGATATGACACTCGCCATAGATGCGATGATCGTGCCAAGCCCACCGATATTGACGCCGAGCAAAAGGTCTGCCGCCTCGTTCGTGTACGGCGCGAGCATCACCGCGGCTGGCACATTGCTGATAAACTGGCACAGTACGAGCGGCACGATGAACTCATGTCCCATGAGCAGCTCCGTCGCCATGCGGCTGACCTCTGGCATGCGCGTGAGATTCCCCACCCCGATGAATAGGAACAGGAACAGCATCAGGAGCTTATAGTCTACGGCGCAAAAAAGCCGCGGACGCATACAAGATATGATTGGCACGACGATGAGCGCCATCAGCCAGAACGGCACGATACGCAGCACATCTGCTATGCACACAGCAAAGAGGCACAGCAATATCAACACGCGCTTACGCGGCAGTGTGGCTTGATCTGCCGCTGGCAGAGCGACCTTCCTATCATCCAGCATACATGTAGCCAGATATATGGCAAATCCCCCCATCGCAGTAACAGGCGCAACGGCAGCCAGAAAGTCCACCAGTCCCATGCCATAATGTGCATAAATGAAAAGATTCTGCGGATTGCCCACGGGCGTCAGCATGCTGCCGAGGTTGGCCGCTACGGTCTGCCATACCACCACGGGAATCATATTTCTCACGCATCGGACTGCCGTCATCACCTCTATAGCCAGCGGCACAAAGACGATGAGTGACACATCGTTCGTTATCAGCATAGACGAAAAGAAACAGCTGAATATAAAGAATCGCCCGAGCCTCCTGGATGATACCGTACCGCTAAAAAGCCTCCTATATAGAAGCAGGAACAGCCCACTCTCCCTCATGCCTGCCACGATCGACATCAGGCAAAAAAGCAGGAGCAATAGCGGGATATTGATGCTGCCGAAAAGTCTGTCAAGCGAAAAAGGCACGAAGCACCCCGTCGCCGCGGCAAACACGACAGACACCAAAAGGTCAGGATTTTTCCTCATATATGTTATGATCTTCAAGATTTCAGATTCACCTCACGATGCATCGCTCATCCGAGTGCCGTGTCGAGCACCATCATAAGCGTGAACCCAACCCCAAAGAGGATGACGCCTACATTAGAGTGCTCTCCTGAGCTCATCTCAGGGATGAGTTCCTCTACGACGACGTATAGCATTGCACCAGCGGCAAAAGAGAGCAAATACGGCAGGAGCGGCACGACGTGCTCCGCGGCGAGCAACGTCAAAAAGCCGCCAATAGGCTCAACGATACCCGATGCTGCGCCGCCTGCAAAGGCATAGCATGACGTGCGCCCCGCCGCCCTCATCGGCATAGACACGATAGCTCCCTCAGGGAAGTTCTGTATTGCGATACCGAGCGAAAGTGCCAGCACCCCGCCCATGGTCGTATCCGTACTGCCCGTAAGCCAGCCTGCGAGCACGACGCCAACCGCCATGCCCTCAGGTATATTATGAAGCGTCACCGCCAGCACGAGCATGGTCGTCCGCGACAAACTCGTATGCGGGCCTTCAGCCTCCTTAGCGAAGCTGTGCAGATGAGGAATGACATGGTCGAGCAGCAGCAAGAAAAGCGTTCCCGCCCAAAATCCGACGACCGCCGGTATAAAGGGTGCCACTCCGATGCTCTTAGCCTCATCCATCGCTGGAAGCAGCAAGCTCCATATGGATGCCGCCACCATGACGCCAGCCGCGAATCCCGTCAGTGCCTTTTGCACATGCGGATTCATCTTTCCTTTCAAGAAAAATACGCATGACGCGCCGAGTACCGTACCGATAAACGGTATCAATAGTCCCTGAAAAACCTCTATAGGCATATCCCATCATCCTTTCATGGGGAATCTCCCCTTTACACATCATAGCACATTTCAGATGCATAAAAAACCTTCCGCAAAGAGTATTATCTTTGTGTTATAATAATGGGATATTAACACTCTACATCGAAAGGTCAGGAAATCCATGCGTCACTCTAGAATCGTTCTCTCTTTGCTTTTTTGTCTCTTGCTCGCTTCAGGCTGCGGCACATCAGTCAACCAGCCGCAGGAACCGGCAGCGTCACCGGCGGAAGAGACCCCGGCGCCCTCGCCATCTCGCGTAATCGCCGCCGATGACCTCAGCAACCTCGCCCCTGATGACCCTGGTATCCCCGTCTTTGACAGGTACACCCTTGCCGAGCGCCGCGCTGCCGGGCTCACGACACAGCTTCCATCTATAGAGCCATACCGCACGGGCAAAGTCGCCTATCTGACATTTGATGACGGGCCTGACGGCAAGAACACGCCCGCCATACTAGACATCCTGCGTGACGCTGGCATACATGCGACATTCTACGTGACAGGCATTCAGGCAGAGACCCATCCGGAGATGCTCCGCCGCATCTATGACGAGGGACATGCCATCGGCAACCACAGCTATGACCACCGCTATGAGAAACTCTACCCCAACGTCAACGGATTCCTCGCCGAGATGGAAAAGACCGACGAGATCATCCACGGCATTATCGGCGTGCGTCCATTGATACTACGCGCACCGGGCGGCGTCATATCGCATTTCACGGATGCATACGCGCCAGCACTTCGCGCAAACGGCTACGTCGAGCACGACTGGAACATCAGCTCCGCAGACGCCGCGCCGAATCACCCCGTCGCACAGGACTTCATCGACAACATAGACGGGCAGATGAATGGCGCCGCCGCCACACACACCGCCATCATACTCATGCACTCCTCCGAGGGTCATGAGGAGACCGTCAAAGCATTGCCGCGTATCATCGACATCCTTCGCGCAAAGGGCTACACATTCGGCGTCATAACACCGATGACCCCACAGCCGTGGTAAAAGAGCCACATTCACCACTCCTATGATAGCTGATGGTCTGCCAGCGTCTACTGTGTGGTAAAAGAGCCGCATTCACCGCTCCTATGATAGCAAAAACCACTCATCTATGTTTGTTGTGCTCCCTTAGGGCAACGAAAAGTAAGCACACCAGCTTCCATGAAACACGATGAGTGGTTTTATTCATTTTATCCGCTAGAGGCCAGCCATCAAGGATCTAGTCTATCATCAACTCCGAAACGGCAAACAATACGGCTTTGCCGCTAAGGAACACATGATCCCCATCCGTACGGCAGTACAGGATACCGCCGCGCGCAGATGCCTGATACGCCGTGAGGTGATCTTTCCCTGTTGCTTTGCACCAGTACGGCACGATATGGCAATGCCCCGATCCGCATACAGGGTCCTCCGACACCAGAAGCTTCGGAGCAAAGCTTCTGGACACGCAATCGAAGCCTTTCCCCTTTGCCGTCGCATGCTGCAAAAGCCCATCTAGTGCCATCAATTTCTTGAAATCCGGTTTCATGTGCCTTACTACAAACTCATCCTCGAATACGCACAAAAGGTCACGCCCCATCCATGCCTCGATAGGACGTACGCCGAATGCTTCTGCCATCGCATCGGTCACGGCTGTTTCCTTCAGCGTGTACGCGGGGAATGTCATTTCATACATATCATCATTTCGGACTACCGTCAGTATCCCGCTCTTCGTATTGAAATCCACTTTCCTGCTGCCCTTCTCGTAGAAGGACAGGATGACGAATGACGTTGCCAATGTGGCATGCCCACAAAGATCGATCTCACCGCCCGGCGTAAACCAGCGCAGATGATAGCTGCCGCCTTCTTTTACAGCAAAAGCCGTTTCCGAGAGATTATTCTCCTTCGCAATGCTTTGGAGGAGATCGTCGCCTAGCCAATGCTCCATGATACATACGGCAGCGGGATTACCCGAAAAAACGTGATCTGTAAAGGCATCAACAATATACTGCTTCACGCTATCCGCCTTCCTTTCTCTGCTTACTGAATGTTTCCCTCCAATATTTTCTCAAGCGTATGGATATCCTCATCCCTTGTCGCCCAACTCGTCGCGAAGCGAACGATAGTATGAGAGTCATCCACTGCCTCCCAGAAGCTGAAGCCGATGTCTTGGGACAGTTTTTTCATCATGCTGTTTTCAAGCTTCACGAAGACCTGATTCGTCGGGGAATCAAAAGCCATCTCAAAGCCTTTTGTGCGAAGCAGCTCCTGTATCCTACCTGCTGCCATGACGGCATGCTTTCCTATATGGTCATAGAGATGATCCGTAAACAATGTATCGAACTGTATGCCCAGCAGCCGCCCCTTTGCCAAAAGCGCCCCATGCTGCTTGATGATGGTGAAGAAATGCGGTATCAAGTCGGGATTTGGCATGACAACGGCCTCGCCGAAAAGCGCCCCGCATTTCGTTCCGCCGATATAGAATGCATCGCACAGCCGTGCAAGGTCGACCAGCGTAACCGTATTTTGGGGACTGGCGAGCGCGTAGGCCAGCCTTGCGCCATCCACATAGAGCGGCACCCTGTAGGATCTACAAACTTTGCTGATAGCCGTCAGCTCCTCCAGCGAGTACAATGTCCCATACTCGGTCGGCTGAGAAATGTAGACCATGCCCGGCATGACCATGTGATCCCGGTTTCCATCATGCTGAAAGTTTTCTAAGCAGCCCTGGATAGCCTCCGCCGATATTTTCCCCAGCTGATGCGGAACCTGGAGAACCTTGTGACCGCAGAGCTCAATAGCTCCTGCCTCATGTACGCTGATATGGCCGCTATCCGGAGCGATAACACCTTGATAAGAGCGCAGCAGTGCCGTAATCACGGTCGCATTCGTCTGCGTCCCGCCCATGAGAAACTCGACCTCTGCCGAAGGGCATTGACATGCCGCGCGAATCTTCTCCCTCGCACTTTGGCAGAATTCATCCGTACCATAGCCCTCCGTCTGCATCCTGTTAGTCTCGACGAGTCTTTTGATAATGGCTTCGTGTGCGCCTTCCTGATAATCCGACGCAAAGCTTACTTCCTTCATATAGGTGAGCTGCCTGAGGCCGTGACGTGTCTCCATGCGCTCGACCAGTGCATGACGGCTCTCCTCTGGCAGCGCGTAGACGAGATCGACACTTGCCTGATCAGCGGCAAGGATATCAAGCGACGCGACGATACCGATATCCGGCGTGACGACAGGCTGTGCATGCGTGCCTTCGCAGTCGCATGACACGCTCATATTGCGCAGGACGTTGACAAAAGCGATATGAGGTGCGAAATGATCGACCGTCGCCTTTGTAGATTCTGAGATCCGCTCCATCAGCTCCTCCTGCGCAATGCTCCACTGGTTGCTGCTGCCGCTCTGCGTATGGATCCATGCCTTGCCAGCGCGGCCGTCTGCGCAGCCGATGCCGATATTCTTGTTTGAGCCGCCGAAGCCTCCCATCGTATGCCCTTTGAAATGCGTCAGCACGAGCATACTATCGTAGTTTGGCATGTGGCTGCCGACCGACATCTCATTGAACCATTTGCCGCCCTTGACGGGGAGCATGATCGTACCCTCCTCATCCATGATATCGACAGGTGCAAATGTCCAGCCATTCGTCTTGATCGTCCTTCGGTGATCCTCCGTCGTATAGCGATCACCCTGATAATACGTATTCGTCTCAACGATATGCGCCTCCGGGAGACGCTTCGCCATGAGTGACTTCACCCACGGACGCGGAATGATGTTTGGGCCATGTGGCTCGCCCGTATGAAGCTTCACACCGACACGCCCTGCAAGCACACTACCAACGCGATCATAGACCCTCATGAGACCATCCGCAGAGAGATCGCGCGTAAAATACACCACTGACCGATCCCCCGTGCGCTCCGCCATTGGGATATAATGATCGCCGCCCGACCCAGGCACAGGGCTCGCCTTTGCCGTACCAGCCGATACGCCACCCTTGTGCGTCAGCACCGCCCCCGCAGGAACCGCCGCCAACACCGCCGCAGCCCCCGCAGCCTTTATAAAATCCCTGCGTGAAATCATATCAAAGTCCCCCTTCATAGAGCCTCATTTCGTTTATTTTATCATAGCCTGATCATCATAGCCAATACCTATGACGCATGAAGAACCATACAAAAAATGCATATGCCAGGTCTTTATCGAGCGCGGCATATGCACATATAGTTTGGGGGATAGACTAGCTCTTTAACATTTACTTTACTGCCTTCATTTGTCTTGTCACCTTTCTCCAGAGCTGTGAACAAATCACCGTTACTACAAATGAAATAATTCCTACTATATATGCGTTATGAAGGCTAAACCAGTGATTTACTATGGTACTCACATATTTCATGGTAATCTGATGCAACAAAAAAGCTTCGCCACTGATATTTCCCAGATACACCAATGGCTTGATGGATAGTGCCTTAGTAATGATTCCGTTATGCTCTGCAAACACAAATATCAACAATAGTGACGAAAGAGCGTAATTCAATGAAATGCAGAACCATTTATGACCAACTGAAACATACATCCATGATGCTACTAAAGCAAGCACAATAGCTGCAGTCTCTAAAACACTGCTAAATGCAACCGACTTCTTAAAATCATATCTCGTATAGATGAAACCCAAGCAAACACCTATGATATAATCGCCCAGTCTAAAGGGAGGGAATATATAAGCAAACCAGTGCGTAAAGTCTGCATAAGGAATAGTTATATGTCTTGTAGCAAATGCAAGCACGAACTGAATCATATAGACAATAACCATTACCTTTATGGCATCAGAAATCCTATTCAGCTTCGAGGCTCTTTTTAGAATAAAGGGTGTACAGAAGTATAAAAACAAGCATAATGACAGATACCAAGCAACCCCATTCAGCGAAAAATATACGGCACTTGATGGAATCCATGTCTGGAGTAATGTGAGATTTAATACTATATTTACTATATATAGTGCTGTTGACCTCAGCGTACCCCCCCCTAATAGTGTTTGTGTTGCAAATACCAAAGCTAACAGCATTGTGAATATATGAAGAGGGTAAAGCTTCTTAATTCTCTTAAGCGAGAACTTAAGACTTTCTCCTATTGAAATATCATACTTATCGTCATAATGATTGTAATACATCAGGAAGCCAGACAAAATGATAAAAACTGAAACTCCCCATGCCCCAAACTCAAAATGTTTAATTGTTTCTGTATGACTCAGAAAAATGCCAAGAAAAGCAAATGCTCTCAGCACCTGTAACGTGACTATCTTTTCCCTGCTTACCATAATTCTCCTCTAAGATACGTATTTATCCACTTACTTAGTCATGCCTAGCATAATAGACATGGCACTTATCGCACTCTGTGCCGCACATAGAACGATACATTTTGGGTTGCTTCCTTGAGCATTCCCACAAAATAGTGGTGCTATATACATTCTAAACGACCCTAGTCAAATCTACCACACAACCGCCCCATGATAAGCCGACGCCAAAGCCCATGAGCAAGACGTGCTGTAAACTGGCTGGCTCCCGCTCGCGTAGGAGGTCAGTCAAGGCAATCGGCTCCGAGCAGGAGACGGTGTTGCCGTATTCCTCCACGTGGTTCCAATATGGCGCATCCAACAGGTCACACTTCTGCTGTAGATAAATGAGCATGAAATGATTAGCTTGATGGAATACGTAGTAGTCGATATCCTCCTTGGTGAGTTTTACCTTGGCCAATATCTCCTGCAGCGTCGGTGGCACGACACTCAGCGCAAAGGTCATTATGCTGGAACCGCTCATATAGATATCACGATTCGTGCGCGTGTTGCCGTACTTATCTGTCTGCTCTTCGACAGGTGTCGTGGCATAGGGATGGCGACTACCGCCCACGGACACGATGAGCTGGTCAGCCCCGCTGCCATCCGTGCCGTACGTCAGACCGTCGATGCCTGACACGTCCGTATCCAAAGCCTCGACCAACGTGGCAGCCGCACCATCACCAAACAATGGCAATGTTGCGCTGTCTTTCGAGTTGATATACTTACTGTACGTTTCGGCTGTCAGCAGCAGCACGCAACGCGCCTGCCCTGTCTCAATCAAGCCTTTGGCGATGCCGAGGCCATAGATATAGCCCGAACAACCCAGATTGAAATCCAACGCCCCGCAGGACTTCGACAGACCCAGCCGCTCTTGCAAAATACAGGCTGTCGTGGGCAGATAGTAGTCCGGCGACTGCGTGCAGAGCAGGACAAAATCCACCTGTGACCGTTCCACACCTGCCGCAAACAGCTTTTCTGCCGCCCGCACAGCCAAATCTGCCGCCGTCTCATCCTCTGCCGTAATATGCCGCGCCATAATGCCAGTTTTCTTGCGCAGTCGCCCTGCCGGGTTTTCTACGCGCTTTGTTGGCAGCTCATATGCCAAATGCGTAATATATGCCTTCAAAATACCAACCTCTGCTAAATCCCCTGACCTCGCAGGAGCCTATAAAATCTATGCCAATCCATCTTACCCGTAGAGAGGAATCCCTCCGCAGACATTATGTGAATGCGTCAATAGTTACCCCATCACGCCAACACACCTCAGGCCAAGTATCCACCATCCACCGGTATTGCTGCCCCCGTCATCCAGCGCGCGCGGTCACTGAGCAGATACAGCACCATGCCGCTCACATCGGCTGGCGTACCGAAGCCCAACAGTTCACGGCTCGTGAATAAATCCATGTTCGTACCGTCTGCCTCGGCCTGTGTGGTCATCGATGTTTTCACCCAGCCTGGCAATACGCTATTTACACGGTGTCCCCTGCCGCAAATCTCTTTCGCAGCGGCTCTGAGAGCCGTGTTGAGTGCTGCCTTGGCCGCCGAATAATGAATTTCCCCGCCCACAGGCGCCTCCGCGCTTACAGAGGAAAATAGAACCGTGGACGTGCCTTTCTCACCATACTTCGCTTTAGTAACGAGACGCAGTACTTCCAGTCCAGCCCAAAAGCTCGTATCCATGATTTTGTGCGCCGTTGCTAGGTCATGAGCCTTGAGCGGGGTAAACTCCGAGATACCTGCGGCGTGCACGCCGCCGTTCAGCTTACCGTGCACATGCACGAAATCTGCCACGGCCTCCTCCAACACCTCAGCATCGCAGACATCCAGCGCCGCAGGGCAAATACGCTCTGGAAACTCCGCCTGCACTGCCGCTAGCCGCTTATTATTGCGCCCGATAGCGAGCACCTCCGCTCCAGCCTGTGCGAGCTCCAGCGTCACCTGACGCCCCATGCCCGACGAGGCACCTGTCACCAGATAGCGACTGCCGGTAAAGTCGAAAGTTACGGAACTCATAGCCTGCTCCTTTTAACCCAACAGATTGTACAGGTCACGTATCGTCTCCGCACTCTGCACTGCCGTGTGCTCCAATTTTTTTCCCGTAGCCACATTAACCATCGCGATGAAACTTACCGAACTCAGCGAATCCCATTCCACAATATCATCCAGCTTCATATCCATAGTGATGTCCGCATCTGTGTCCAGCACATCTTCCTGCAACTTCGTCAAAAAAACCTGTTCCGTCATGATAAACCCTCCTATGTTATCAACTATCGCGCAAAGTCTCTTTACCTACCGTACAAAACATCCTCTATATCGGTAAACATACGTTTTTTTGCCTGCGCGTAATCCTCGCGTGTGCGTACTAGTTCCACCTGTGGTCGCGATTTATCGCCCTGCACAAAAAGTTCCTCTGGATATTGTATTTCACCAGGATTTTGGCTAAAGCCCAACAGTTTGTTCAGATGCATGGCCTTACGGTTCTTCACCTCGACATGTGCATATATACGGTCGACAAAACCATAGAGGTAATCTCCTAGAACAAAGAAGTTTTCAACAAAGGGTCCGGTATTGCCGTACGCTGCATCACCCAGCAACAAGCGCCCCGAGATACACTGCCGTCGCTCCACGTCCATATCCGTCCATCCAAGCGTACCGAATGGCGTGCCTGTTTGCTTGTCGACCATAACCATATATCCCTGCGTGTCATCTTGCAGGTAGCACTCTTCATACCAGCACTGCTCTTTTTCTAGTGTCAATTCCTCTGGCTGGTTAAGAAAATGATTCAACACCGGGTCATTGCGCCATTTAATGACATAGGGGAAAAAGTGTGGTGCTATTTCCTCCATGATGACGCCACGTCCCTCCAGGCGCAACGTCTCCTTTTGCTTGTCTCGCATAGATAATCTCCCTTGTACATAATTTGGGGCAACGAATAGCACTGTACACGGGAGATCTGGTGGTTTAGGCCTTCATAGCTTGCCACTCGCCAGCCAATATGCCGTACCATTTCAAGTCTTGACGTCGACCGCCAAGAAGCAATTGCTCACGCTGGGTGCCCTCGTAGCGAAAACCCATATGCTCGTAAAAGCCGCTGGCGTGCTCATTCTCCTTTAGTACATTCAGATACACCTTGTGGAGCCCCAGTTCTCCAAAGGCGATGCGGAGGATTTCTCTCGTTGCAAAGCCTGCATAGCCCTGTCCCTGGGCTGCCCGCCGCAACACGATGGCATACTCCGCCGTACCATTTGCCTCGTCTATATGCTTGAGGCTGATAGTGCCCATATACTCATCCGCGTCATCGCAGATGGCATAGTGGCGCTCAGTAGCGGCCCGTGCCCCCCCCTGAATGAACAAAAGTGCTCTATCACGCGTCATAGATGCAAAATCTGCCCTGAAAACGTGATTGACTGCCGGGTCATGCATCCACTCCAGCATAGGTATGGCGTCCTTTTCCACAAGACTACGCAGCTTCATCATTTTCATCCTTTCATTAACGTAGATGGTATATTCTCCGAACCAATCGAATCTATTTTATGTCCTTTTTCCCGCGAAATGCCCAGCATCGGTTCATCATAAAATTGATAGGAACGCTGAGGAGCAGGTTGATCAAAGGGGCAATATATTTGGATATACCCATAAAATCAACCCAGATAAAGGAAAGTATATTGTTTAATATATATCCAGTAAATCCATATGCAAGAAACGTTTTCCCCAGTGTTCTCCATAAGCTCCGACTTTCGCCTGGTTTTTCTTTGAATACATACCTATTGTTCCAAAAGAAAGCCCAAAAGATACTAAGGGTAAACGATGTAACATTAGCAAAGATATAATCCCATCGCCATTCAACATTTCTTAGTAAATACAATATGCCAATATTTAAAAAATATGATACAGCCGTATTGCTTACTCCTACCATACAGAATTTCATAAACTGCATGAATGAATCAGATCTATCGTGAATGTGATGTAACACCCCCATTATGTCTATGCCTCTGTCCTTTTAGATGCTGCATGATCGCTCTCAGGATCATCTTCAATTATATATGGTGGCCTCCCTCTGCTTGCATCAAATGTCCGCCAAAGATAGTTCCCGATAACGCCTAACGTCAACATGATAATTCCAAATGCTGCCAAGCAAAAAATAAACAATGCCGTCCAGCCAGGAACAGTAATTTTTCCTAACAGTTTAGATATGAACTCTACAATAGCCCATATCATCGCCACTCCAAAGGATGCAACACCAATAAATGAAACAAATGTGATAGGCAATGTTGAAAAGGAATATAGTGTATCCATGACAAGCCGGATCTTTTTCTTTAATGTCCAGCGACTTTCTCCTATTTGACGCTTCAAACGATCATAGTAAACCACATCCGTACGAAAACCGCTCCACAGTATCTGGCCTGTCAATGCAGAGTTCTTTTCATCCAACGATGACAGGACTCGAATGACCTTACGATCAATCAGAAATATGTCAAAGCCGGTTTTAGGCATATTGGGGAAAGAAGTTTTTCTGACCATCCAGTAATACAAATTAGAGAACATCTGTGAACTAGCCTTTTCAGGGCGACTCCGCCTAGTTGCCAGAACGACATTATTTCCTTTTTTCCAAGAATCCACCATAGATAGAATAAGCTCTGTCGGTTCTTGAAGATCAGCTGCCTTTATGACAGCACAGTCACCCGTACATTTCTCAAGACCACATAGAACGGCTGCGTGCGATCCAAAATTCCTAGAAAGGCTAAATATACGAATCCTGTCGTCTCGCTTAGCCAGTTCCTGCATTTTCCTATAACTAGCATCTTTTGAGCCGTCGTTGACCATGACGATCTCTACATCATAATCGACAATATCCAAAACTTTCTTCTTGATATCATCATACAAAGGGAAAAGGTTACCTTCATTGTAATAAACTGGAATAATTATTGATATCTTCATTGATTTGCTTGAACCTCTTTAACATAGGCATCATAATCTCGGATATACTCATTAGCATCATAGTGTTCACTGGATAAGCACAGTAATACGCTGTCATTAGAAAACTCGTACATTTCCTTCCAAATCATAACGGGCAAATAGATTCCAGTATGCGGACGATTCAGGCAGTAAATAATCTCATTACCCTTACCATCCTTTACGCGCACTTTACTCTGACCAGCAACGTTAATGAGTACAAATTTAGATTTCCGATTTGCATGATTCCCACGAATTACATTCGCTTCGGAACCATAAATATAAAAAACACGTTTGATATCAAAAGGAACATTTTGGTTCCCTTCAACAATAACCAAATGGCCCCTTTCATCACCATGCTGTGGGAATTCAAGGAACTTCACTTCTTCAATAGAAGATTCCATAACTACACCCCGTTTTATATGATTTCTAGCTAGATAGTGATGTGCACTATCTGCTAAATGACGAAGAAAACTTGTGCTCCGATGATTCCAAAGTATAAGACATCATCACTGCTATTTTGTACCGTCACAGTTACCTTACCCATGATATGCATTGGTGATGTCAATAACATACTGAATCTCATCCTTCGTCATGCCGTTATACATAGGCATGCTAAGAACCTCATGCGCGTATTGCTCAGCAATTGGGAAATCTCCCTCATGATGACCAAGATATCGATAGCATTCCGCTAAATGAGGTGGAATAGGGTAATGAATCGTCGTAGCAATATCATGTTCTTTAAGATAAGCCTGGAAACCATCTCTATTCTTTGTCCGAATGACAAACTGATGATATATATGATTTGCATGCTCACGTGGTGGAGGTAGAATAATGGCAGGATTTGTGATACTTTCTAGATACTGCTTAGCAATCCAATTCCTTTCTGCATTGAGCTCTTGCAAATGGCTTAGTTTTACGCGCAACAGAGCCGCTTGAATCTCATCCAATCGGGAATTTACACCTTCGATTTCATTATGATACTTCACTTCACTACCATAGTTGCGCATCATATGAACCATGCGGGCTATTTTAGGATCATCTGTTACGATAGCACCAGAGTCACCGAATGCTCCCAAATTTTTTGTTGGATAAAAGCTAAAGCAACCAATATCGCCAAAGGTTCCGGTCATCTTTCCATCGTAATAAGCACCGTGTGATTGTGCACAGTCCTCAAGCAGCCTTAGATGATATTTCTTACTAATTGCCGAAATTTTTGCCATATTTGCCGACTGACCATAGAGATGTACAGCCAGAATGGCCTTGGTTCGATCCGTAATGGCAGCTTCTACCTTATCCGCGTCCATGTTATAGCATGCATCCGGCTCTACGAATACAGGCGTAGCGCCATTCTCCGTCACAGCAAGAACTGTAGCGATATATGTATTTGAAGGGACGATAACCTCATCCCCCCTGCCGATGCCTAGCACTCTTACACCGAGCGTCAGTGCATCTAGGCCAGAGTTCAGTCCAACGCAATATTTTGCTCCTACAAACTGAGCAAACTCTTTTTCTAATGCCTCTA
This sequence comes from uncultured Veillonellaceae bacterium, assembly GCA_900315615.1. Taxonomy (GTDB): domain Bacteria; phylum Bacillota; class Negativicutes; order Selenomonadales; family Selenomonadaceae; genus RUG114. The sequence goes on from OMZT01000174.1 coordinate 19,586, forward strand.
GTTCTGGACCAAGCAAATACCATCCAGACCGTAAAACGCGCAGAGCTGCTTCCTCATATTCATCCTGATATAGTTCAAACTGGCGTCGAAGTACAGCCAGGCTGATCTTCATCTTTTTACCCATGCCTTTCATTTCCTTTCAACATCCACGACGAAATAACTATCTCCATGCATAACAATCACATGTTCGATGTGATCAGGAACATACTCTAGCACTTCTTCTATGCTCCGCTTAGGCTCCTTGTGAAGCGAAGCATAGCCATAGCCATATGGCGCATCCTGTACATTGCATATATAATCACCCTTGTGCGTATACAAGCCGCCATCTAACAAACATACTGCATTGAGAGATAATAGATTTGTTAGCGCAGGATAAATAAATGCTGGCCTCCTCAGCGAATTCCCCTTGTCTTCTCCATAAATGTCCCATACCTCAGCTGAGTCATCAACAAAGATGGCATATTCCGTTTTGTGTCCAGCGGTTAATTTATTGATTGACTCTATATTTTTGTAAAATGTAGACTGTCTACCAATACCCCAACCGCCATGGCGCAGGCCAGATACAGCATGATATGCCATTGGTGCCATATTTATAGCCATAACGGATAATGCCACCGCCAATAATATATAGACCGCTATACGATCCACACGATTCACGGTCATGGCTTCATAGAGCCTGCGAGGAATATCAAAGCCAATCAGTATCACCAGCGTCGCCAGCATCGTTGGAGCAGAAAAATATCCTGCACTGCCTCCACCAATAGCCAGCAGGATTCCCGGCAGGGCACCAAAGAAGCAAACTACTGTCAGCGTCTGTTCTACAATGTACTTCTTGTCGAAGCACAGCATCCTCAAAGTAATCGCCTTCGTACGTAGCCGATACCAGATCAACAGCCATAGCATAAAGTAACCAACAAAATAATAGAAAATAATCTGACGTCCACCATAGGTCCTGACAAAATCAAATAGGCGGAAATGGGTTGATGCACCCTCAGAGGCATGTGATATATCAAAGCCCACAAGGAATGCAATGCCATATAG